>CAJZFM010000037.1 GCA_915070235.1 uncultured Capnocytophaga sp.
ATGAGTTAACTGATGAAGAACTTAGAAGCTTAGAACAAGCAGAACAACAATCAAAACTCGGCTTACTCACTGATAGTGAAGAGGTTCATCAAGAAGCCTTACAACGATTAATGGGTAAGATATCATGAAGATAAAATGGGCATTTGAAGCCAAAATACTCTCATTAAAAAAACCGCCCCTTTGTGGAGCGGTTTTTTGTTTTATGCTTCAGAAGTAGTTTCTTCTTGTGCTTGAGGGGCGGCAGCTTGTTCTGCCTTTTTGCCTCCGCGGCTTCTACGAGTGGATTTCTTCTTCTTACCTGCTTTCACATCGTAAGTAGTGTTGTAATCTACTAGCTCGATAAGTGCCATTTCAGCGTTGTCACCCAAACGGTTACCCAACTTGATAATACGAGTGTATCCTCCTGGGCGGTTGGCTACTTTTACTGAGATATCTCTGAAAAGCTCTGTAACGGCATATTTGTTATGCAAGCGGCTGAATACTACACGACGGTTGTGAGTAGTGTCTTCTTTTGATTTGGTAATCAAAGGCTCTATAAACACTTTCAAGGCTTTGGCTTTAGCCAAGGTAGTGTTGATACGCTTGTGTTGTATCAGGGAGCAAGCCATATTCGCCAACATAGATTTTCTATGAGCGGCGGTTCTTCCTAAGTTATTTATTTTATCTCCGTGTCTCATTTTCGTTGAATTAATGTATTATAACAGAATTTATTACTCTTTATCTAATTTGTATCTTGAGAGATCCATTCCGAAGGTAAGTCCTTTACTTTCCACGAGTTCGTCGAGTTCGGTAAGTGATTTTTTACCAAAGTTACGGAATTTCATCAAGTCTGTTTTAGTAAAAGAAACCAAATCGCCTAAGGTATCTACTTCGGCTGCTTTGAGGCAGTTTAGTGCGCGTACAGAGAGATCCATGTCTATGAGCTTAGTCTTAAGGAGCTGGC
The DNA here is from genome assembly GCA_915070235.1 of uncultured Capnocytophaga sp. GTDB lineage: Bacteria > Bacteroidota > Bacteroidia > Flavobacteriales > Flavobacteriaceae > Capnocytophaga. The sequence continues at coordinate 944 of CAJZFM010000037.1, forward strand.
GCATGTGGAGTGATTCCTCGTCGTAGCTTTCAGGCTGAACGACCTCTTCAGGCTCTATGGTGATACGCTCATCGGAGAAGAGCATGAAGTGGTGAATCAATGTTTTGGCCGCTTCCATAAGGGCATCTTTAGGATGTATGGAGCCATCTGTTTTGATTTCAAAAATCAGCTTTTCGTAATCGGTTTTTTGCTCTACACGGTAGTTCTCGATGGTATACTTTACGTTTTTGATAGGGGTAAAGATGGCATCAGTAGGAATGGTACCTATAGGCATATTAGGCTTAGCGTTTTCCTCGGCAGAGAGGTAACCCATACCCTTATCTATAGTGATATCCATTTTGATATTCACTGTAGGTTCCATATTACAGATTACTAAATCGGGATTGAGTACTTGAAAACCTGTTATAAATTTTTGAAAATCACCCGCAGTCAATTGTTTCTTACCTGTAACAGAGATAGAGGCCTTTTCGTGGTCGGTACCTTCTGTTTGCAGTTTGAAACGCACTTGCTTCAAGTTCAAAATAATCTCGGTAACGTCTTCTACTACACCTGCGATGGTAGAGAATTCGTGTTCTACCGTGTCTATTTTAACCGAAGTGATTGCGAAGCCCTCAAGGGAGGAGTGCATCACTCGTCGTAATGCGTTACCAATGGTGAGTCCGTAACCTGGTTCTAAGGGGCGAAACTCAAATTTGCCCTCGAACTCAGAGGATTCAATCATGATAACCTTATCTGGTTTTTGAAAATTGAATAATGCCATAATCTGACTGCTGACTAGTATTATTTAGAGTACAACTCTACGATTAATTGTTCTTTAATGTTTTCAGGTATTTGGATACGCTGAGGGAGTGCTACGAAGGTACCTTCCAATTTTTCAGGGTTCCAAGTGATCCATTCGTACACGGAGCTATTACTTGCAAGGGCGTTTTCGATCACAGTAAGAGATTGTGATTTGTGGCGTACCCCTACTACATCACCTGGTTTTAGGGAGTAAGAAGGAATATTTACCACTTCACCATTGACGGTAATATGACGGTGAGAAACGAGCTGGCGTGCAGCACGACGAGAAGGTGCGATACCCATGCGATATACGACATTGTCCAAGCGAGCTTCACAGAGTTGGAGTAATACCTCACCTGTTACCCCTTTGCTACGACGTGCTTTTTCGTACATATTTTGGAACTGGCGTTCCAAGATACCATAGGTATATTTTGCTTTTTGTTTTTCTTGTAGCTGGATTGCATACTCGGAGCGTTTAGCTCTTTTGCGGTTGATTCCATGCTGTCCTGGTGGATAGTTCTTTTTAGCAAAGGACTTATCTTCACCGAAAATCGCTTCACCAAACTTACGAGCGATTTTGCTTTTTGGGCCTGTATATCTTGCCATTTTATACTGTTTTGATTGAAAGGAGAGAGGATTATGAATTAAGGCTTATCCTTCGATAATCTGTGCCTCTCTCTGGGGGTTAAGTGTTATACTTTACGACGTTTTGGAGGGCGACAACCATTGTGTGGAAGTGGGGTTACGTCAATGATTTCAGTAACTTCAATTCCTGCATTGTGAATGCTACGGATGGCAGACTCACGTCCTACTCCAGGGCCTTTTACGAATACGCGCACTTTCTTAAGACCTGCGTCAAAAGCTGTTTTGGCGGCGTCCTCAGCAGCTACTTGAGCAGCATAAGGTGTATTCTTTTTAGAGCCTCTGAACTTCATCTTTCCTGCAGAAGACCAAGAAATCACGTCTCCTTTTTTGTTGGTCAAGGAAATGATGATGTTATTGAAAGTAGCTGAGATATGAGCCTCTCCAGATGATTCTATAACTACTTTACGTTTTTTGGTAACTTTTGTATTTGTTTTTGCCATATCGCTACTTATTATTTAGTTGCTTTCTTCTTGTTAGCAACAGTTTTTCGTTTTCCTTTTCTTGTACGAGAGTTGTTCTTCGTTTTTTGACCACGCAAAGGTAACCCTGAACGGTGACGGATACCGCGGTAGCAACCAATATCCATAAGTCGCTTAATGTTAAGCTGCACTTCGGAGCGTAGTTCTCCTTCTATTTTGTAAGAAGAAACTGCCTCACGGATACGAGTGATTTGCTCATCGTTCCAATCGCTTACTTTGATGTCTTCATCTACTTGAGCTGTTTTCAAAATTTCTTTAGCTCTACTTCTACCAATTCCAAAAATGTAGGTAAGTCCTATGACGCCTCTTTTGTGTTTTGGTAGGTCAATACCTGCTATTCGTGCCATAATTTATCCTTGTCTTTGTTTGAATCTCGGATTCTTTTTGTTAATTACGTACAATACCCCTTTACGACGCACAATCTTGCACTCGGGGCTTCTTTTCTTAATAGATGCTCTTACTTTCATCTGTTGTCTGTTTTTAAAAACGAATTTTATTATTAATATCGGTAAGTGATGCGTGCTTTGGTAAGGTCATAAGGTGTCATTTCGAGCTTTACTCTATCGCCTGGGAGTAGCTTTATGTAGTGCATACGCATTTTCCCTGAGATATGAGCGGTAACCACATGACCGTTATCCAATTCCACGCGGAACATTGCATTAGAGAGGGACTCTATGATCGTTCCGTCTTGTTCTATCGCTGCTTGCTTTGCCATTATCTTCTCTTTTTACCTGTTTTCATAAGGCCATCATAGTGGCGATTGAGTAGGTATGAATTGACTTGCTGCATAGTATCAATCGCTACCCCTACCAAGATGAGCAAGGACGTACCTCCGTAGAACAAAGCCCATTGTTGGTCAATCTCCAACAAAGGTATCTTATTGACTATGGCAGGAAGTAAGGCAATAGCCACTAAAAATAGAGAGCCTGGGAAGGTAATGAGCGACATGATTTTGTCCAAGTACTCACTGGTCTCTTGTCCTGGTTTTACCCCTGGTATGAATCCGCCGTTGCGCTTAAGGTCATCGGCCATCTTGTTACTTGGTACTGTAATGGCAGTATAGAAGTAAGTGAAGATGATGATGAGCAATCCAAAAAGTACATTGTACCAGAACTCAAAAGGCGAACGGAACGCATTCTGGATGCTTAGTGCCCATTCGGACTTAGAGAGTCCTGCTAAGGCAGCTGGAACGAACATGATTGCTTGGGCGAAGATAATAGGCATAACCCCAGCTGAGTTGAGCTTTAGAGGGATATACTGTCTTGCCCCGAAGATGTTCTTTTCCACCTGTCCGCCTGTGGTACGTCGGGCATACTGTACAGGGATTTGTCTTACCGCTAAAGTGAGGAAGATACACCCTAAGATCACCAAAAGCCACAAGAGGATTTCCACAATTACCAACATAGGGCTGTGTACCCTATTCATCTCACCGAAGAAAGCATGAGGCATACGAGCGATAATCCCTACCATGATGAGCAAGGAAATACCATTACCTACTCCCTTATCAGTGATTTTCTCACCCAGCCACATCGCAAAAACAGTCCCTGTTACCAAGATGATTACCGAAGGAATGATAAAACCTAAGCCTTTTCCTTGGATAAACGCCTCATCAGGCACTCCTAAGGCGCTGATAGAGTAAAGGTAAGCAGGAGCTTGTACGATACAGATAGCTATGGTAAGCCAGCGGGTAATTTGGTTGATACGCCTACGGCCGCTTTCGCCTTCCTGTTGTAGTTTTTGCAAATAAGGAATCGCAATTCCCATAAGCTGTACTACGATAGAGGCGGAGATATAGGGCATAATCCCTAAGGCAAATACAGAGGCCTTAGCAAAGGCACCTCCTGTAAAGGCATTAAGGATGTCCAACAAGCCTCCTTCCGAAGTTCTCTGAGTAAGGTTACTTAACTGCTCGGCATCAATCCCTGGGAGGATTATGTGGGCACCAAAGCGGTACACCAACAAAATCCCCAAGGTGAGAATGATGCGATTGCGTAACTCCTCTATCTTCCAAACATTCGTTAAGGTCTCTATAAACTTCTTCATAAAATATTAATTCTTAGAGCGTTATAGCCTCTCCTCCTAATTTTTCAACAGCTTCTTTAGCGCTTGCTGTGAATTTATGAACAGAGATTTTAAGTTTTGTTTTCAACTCTCCTCCTCCAAGGATTTTCACCAAGTCGGATTTTTTGGCCAAGCGGTTTTCCACGAGGATATCCAAATTGACAGTGTCGGTAACCACGCCCTTATCTACAAGCTCTTGTAGTTTTCCGAGGTTAATACCTGTATATTCCTTACGGTTGAAGTTTTTGAAACCAAATTTTGGTACGCGACGTTGAAGAGGCATTTGACCCCCTTCGAAACCGATTTTAGTAGAGAAACCAGAGCGAGATTTAGCTCCTTTGTGTCCACGAGTGGAGGTTCCACCTTTACCAGAACCTTGTCCTCTACCTACGCGCTTCCCATCTTTGTGTACTGAACCTTGTGCAGGTTTCAAATTACTTAAATTCATAATTAAATACTCCTTGTTTATTGAGCTTCTTGTACAGAAACTAAGTGTTCTACTTTATTAATCATTCCCAAGATGCTTGGGGTAGCCTCGTGTGTAGCTACTTTCCCAATAGAACCCAATCCTAAAGAGATTAGGGTAAGTTTTTGGGTTTTCGCACGTTTTATGCTACTACGTGTTTGTGTTACGATAATTTTCTTTGCCATGAGTGATTGATATTAACCTTTAAACATTTTTTCCAAGGAAATGCCACGTTGCTCGGCAATAGTTTTAGCGCTTCTGAGCTTTAGTAGAGCGTCAAAAGTTGCTTTTACCACGTTGTGCGGGTTGGAAGAGCCTTGAGATTTAGAAAGTACGTTATGTACCCCTACAGCTTCCAATACGGCACGTACAGCACCCCCTGCGATCACTCCAGTACCTTCGGCAGCTGGTTGGAGATATACTCGGGCACCACCGAATTTTCCTTTTTGTTCGTGAGGGAGGGTAGTTCCGTTCAGTGGAATACGCACTAAGTTTTTCTTAGCATCTTCCACTGCTTTGGCGATAGCTTCGGAGACTTCTTTAGATTTTCCGAGTCCTTGTCCTACCACGCCATTCTCATCGCCTACCACTACGATAGCCGAGAAGCCGAACGCACGTCCTCCTTTGGTAACCTTAGTTACACGTTGTACGCCTACCAAGCGGTCTTTTAGCTCTAAGCCGCTTGGTTTTACATATTCTACATTTTTATAGTTCTGATACATAGTTTCTTAGAATTTAAGTCCGCCTTCTCTTGCACCTTCGGCTAAAGATTTTACACGTCCATGATACAAATAACCACCTCTGTCAAAAGAAACAGTTTCAATACCTGCGGCTAAGGCTTTTTTAGCGATAGCTTCCCCTACTTGTTTGGCTCTTTCGGTTTTGGTACCTGAAGCTTTTAGATCTTTATCGCGAGAAGAGGCTGCCACTAAGGTAACACCTTTGGTATCATCTATAATCTGTGCATAGATCTCGCTATTGCTTCTGAAGACCACTAAGCGGGGTCTTTGAGCAGTTCCAGAAACGGTCTTTTTGATTCTGTACTTGATACGTTGTCTTCTTTCTATTTTTGATAATGCCATTATGTTACGTTTTAAGCTGATTTACCTGCTTTTCTTCTGAGTTCTTCTCCTACGAATTTCACACCTTTTCCTTTGTAAGGTTCAGGCTTACGGAAAGAACGAATCTTAGCTGCTACTTGTCCGAGTAATTGTTTATCATGAGAGGTAAGCTTGATAATAGGGTTCTTACCTTTCTCATTGATAGTTTCTAATTTTATTTCTTGAGGGAGTTCCATAAGGATATTGTGAGAGAAACCGAGCGCTAAATCAAGTTTTTGACCTTGGTTAGTGGCACGGTAACCAACCCCTACAAGTTCCAACTCTTTGGTAAAGCCTTCGGATACACCTACTACCATGTTGTGTAATAGGGCACGATAAAGCCCATGAAAGGCATTACCTTGCTTTGTATTATTTAGGCTCTCCACTATGAGTTTTCCATCTTCTTGCTTTACAGCAACGTCTTTAACCACTTGGGTTAATTCGCCGAGTTTTCCTTTTACAGTAATGATATTATCTTTGATAGTAATCGTTACTCCTTGAGGAATACTGATGGGTGCTTTACCTATTCTTGACATTCTTTTAAGTCGTTAATTATTAGTAAACATTACAAATTACTTCTCCCCCTATATTAAGAGCGCGGGCTTGCTTACCAGTCATTACTCCTTTGGAGGTAGAAACGATAGTGATACCGAGTCCGTTGAGGATACGAGGGAGCTTAGCAGCACCTACATACTTACGAAGACCTGGGGTACTTACGCGTACGATTTTACGTATAACAGGTTCTTTGGTTTCTTTATCGTATTTGAGGGCTATTTTGATGGTTCCTTGCACATCATTATCTTCAAACTTGTAGCTAAGAATATAGCCTTGGTCAAAAAGGATTTTGGTAATCTCTTTTTTAAGGTTTGAAGCTGGAATTTCTACTACTCTGTGCCCTGCGTTGCTTGCATTGCGAATGCGTGTTAAGTAGTCAGCGATTGGGTCTGTGTACATAAATTTCTTTTTTTAAATTACCAACTTGCTTTTTTTACCCCTGGGATAAGTCCTTTGTTAGCCATTTCACGGAAAAGGACACGTGAGATACCAAATGTACGCATGTATCCTTTAGGACGTCCTGTGAGTTTGCAACGATTGTGCAAGCGTACAGGAGAGGCATTTTTAGGCAGCTTCTGTAGGGCTTCGTAATCTCCAGCCTCTTTGAGCGCTTTTCTTTTTTCAGCATACTTAGCTACCAGCTTCGCTCTTTTTACTTCACGAGCTTTCATTGATTCTTTAGCCATATCAGTTCTTTTTAAATGGTAATCCTAATTCGGTTAATAATGATTTTGCTTCCTTGTCGGTTGCGGCAGAGGTAACGAAAGTGATATCAAAACCTGCGATTTTGTTGATTTTGTCAATATCAATCTCAGGGAAGATGATCTGTTCGGTAACCCCTAGGTTATAGTTGCCACGTCCGTCAAATCCTGTTGCTTTGATTCCTTGGAAATCTCTCACACGAGGTAGTGCAATAGTGATGAGCCTATCGAGGAACTCATACATACGCTCACCGCGAAGGGTTACTTTAGCCCCGATGGACATACCACGGCGGAGCTTAAAGGAAGCCACGTCCTTTTTGGAGGTAGTAGCTACGGCTTTCTGACCTGTGATTTTGGTAAGCTCATCTACAGCGTATTCTATTTGCTTTTTGTCAGCAACGGCAGAACCTACTCCACGGCTTACAACGATTTTTTCAAGTTTAGGAACTTGCATTACATTCTTGTAACCAAATTCTTCTTTAAGAGCTGCAATTATGCGCTCCTTATATTCCTGTTTGAGTCGAGGTATATATGTCATAATTACACTACTTGTTTTGATTTTTTAGAAATTCTTACTTTTTTGCCATCTTTCACCTGGTACTCTACACGGGTAGGCTCTCCGCTCTTAGGGTCTAAGAGGGAAAGGTTGGAGATGTGTATAGGAGCTTCTTTTTTGATGATGCCCCCTTGAGGGTTTTGGGCGCTGGGTTTGGTATGTTTTGATACTAAGTTCACACCTTCCACGATAGCTCTGTTTTTCTCACGATCCACTTTGAGTACTTTTCCCTTTTCCCCTTTGTGGTCGCCTGCGATTACTTGTACAGTATCGCCTGTTTTTATTTTTAGCTTTATCATCATTGCATGGATTAAAGCACCTCAGGTGCTAATGACACAATTTTCATAAACTGCTTGTCACGGAGTTCACGTGCTACAGGACCGAAGACACGGGTACCTCTCATTTCACCAGCAGCGTTAAGCAGTACGCAAGCATTCTCATCAAAACGAATGTAAGAACCATCTTGGCGTCTTACTTCTTTTTTGGTTCTCACGACTACAGCGGTAGAAACCTGTCCTTTTTTCACACTTCCGGTAGGAGTTGCTTCTTTGATAGTCACAACGATTTTATCTCCTACAGAGGCATAACGGCGTTTGGTTCCTCCAAGCACACGGATGGTCAATACTTCTTTGGCTCCTGTGTTATCGGCTACTTTTAATCTTGATTCTTGTTGTACCATAATTACTTCGCTCTTTCTATGATTTCTACTAATCGCCAGCACTTAGTCTTGCTCAGTGGGCGGGTTTCCATAATGCGCACGGTGTCTCCGATATTGCAGTCATTTTTTTCATCGTGTGCTACAAACTTTTTAGTTTGCAATACGAATTTTCCGTACATAGGGTGTTTTACACGTTTTACGACTGATACCACAATGGATTTTTCCATTTTGTTGCTGGTAACAACCCCTATTCTTTCTTTTCTTAAATTTCTCTTTTCCATATTAAAGCCACAATGATTATTGTAATTCTCTACGGGTTAACTCACTTGCTACACGTGCAATATCGCGACGGAGGCTGCGAATAGTAAGTGGATTTTCTATTGGAGAAATGGCATGCGCCATTTTTAATTCCGAATGGGTTTTCTTAAGTTCGGTGAGCTTTTGCTCAAGCTCAGCGACTGATAAATCTTTAACTTCTGACTGTTTCATTGTTAATAAAATTACTCTTGATAATCTCTCGCTACAACGAACTTAGTAGTTACGGGTAACTTCTGAGCGGCAAGGCGAAGGGCTTCTTTGGCAACTTCCAAAGGTACGCCACCTACTTCAAATAGGATACGTCCTGGCTTTACCACAGCCACCCAGTACTCAACAGCTCCTTTACCCTTACCCATACGTACTTCCAAAGGCTTTTTGGTAATAGGCTTATCTGGGAATATTTTGATCCAAAGCTGTCCTTCACGTTTCATATAACGGGTAGCGGCCACACGGGCTGACTCAATCTGGCGAGCAGTGATAAAAGCGGATTCTAAGGACTTGATGCCGAATGTACCATTAGAAAGCTGATGCCCTCTTTGGGATACCCCCTTCATGCGTCCTTTCTGATCCTTACGATATTTTGTTCTTTTTGGTTGTAACATTGCTTACTGATTTTAAAATATTATTTTTTTCGGCGAGCACGTTTTGCATCGGAGTTTCCTTCTTTGGAAGCGGAAGAACCACCACTGAGGTTTTTCTTGGTCATTCCTACCAGCGGAGAAAGCTCTCTTTTACCATATACTTCACCTTTCATAATCCATACCTTGATACCCATACGTCCGTAAGTGGTGTGAGCCTCGTCGGTAGCATAGTCAATATCGGCACGGAAGGTAGAGAGAGGAATACGTCCTTCCTTGTAGCTCTCGTTGCGCGCCATTTCGGCACCGTTGAGACGGCCAGATATTTGGATTTTGATACCTTCGGCATTCATACGCATAGTAGCGGCGATAGCCATTTTGATAGCACGGCGGTAAGAGATACGATTCTCGATTTGGCGTGCGATGCTGGCAGCTACAAGTGGCGCATCAAGTTCTGGTCTTTTAATCTCAAAGATATTAATTTGGATATCTTTGCCTGTAATTTTTTTAAGTTCTTCTTTGAGCTTGTCTACCTCTTGGCCACCCTTTCCGATAATGCTACCAGGTCGGGAGGTAGTGATAGTAACGGTTACAAGTTTCAAAGTTCTTTCAATAATTACACGAGAAACACTAGCTTTAGACAAACGAGTATGCACATATTTTCTGATTTTGTCATCCTCAGCCAATTTGTCTCCGTAGTCATTTCCTCCGTACCAGTTGGATTCCCATCCTCTGATAATTCCAAGGCGATTCCCTATTGGATTTGTTTTTTGTCCCATACTTTTTATCTTAGCTTTCAGTGTTATTTTTAGCTCCTAATACGATGGTTACGTGGTTGGAACGTTTGCGAATTCTGTGTGCTCTTCCTTGAGGGGCTGGGCGAAGTCTTTTGAGCATCGCACCGCCATCTACGCGGATTTCTTTAACGAATACTTGGGCTGCTTCTACATCAGCACCTTCGTTCTTTGATTTCCAGTTTTCAATAGCTGAAAGTAATAACTTGTGCAAAGATGAAGCTGCATCCTTTTGGTTGAACTTCAAGATAGCCAAGGCTTTCTCTACTGCTACACCGCGTACAAGGTCAGCCACAAGGCGCATTTTACGGGGTGATGTAGGACAGTTATTCAATTTTGCAAAAGCCACATTTCGTTTCGCTTCTTTAATCTCTATTGCTTTTTCTCTTTTACGAACTCCCATAGCTTTTATTTTTTACCTTTATTTTTTGCACCTGCGTGTCCTCTGAAGGAACGAGTTGGGGCAAATTCTCCTAATTTGTGTCCTACCATGTTTTCGGTTACATATACAGGAACGAATTGTTTTCCGTTGTGTACTGCGATGGTTTCTCCTACGAAGTCAGGAGTAATCATAGATGCTCTTGACCATGTTTTGATCACGGTTTTCTTTCCTGTTTCCTTATTTTGGAGAACCTTTTTCTCCAAGGCGTAATGAACATAAGGACCTTTTTTTAATGAACGAGCCATATCTTACTTATTTCTTTCTACGTTCTACAATATACTTATTACTTGCCTTGGTTTTAGAACGAGTTCTGTAACCTTTGGCAGGGATACCTTTACGTGAGCGTGGATGACCTCCTGAAGCGCGTCCTTCACCACCACCCATGGGGTGATCTACTGGGTTCATTACCACGGCACGAGTACGAGGACGACGTCCGAGCCAGCGTGAGCGACCTGCTTTCCCTGAAAGGACGAGCTGGTGATCGGAGTTAGATACTGCTCCAATAGTAGCAAGACATGTGAGCAGGATCATACGTGTCTCTCCTGAAGGCATTTTCACAGTGGCGTACTTACCTTCTTTGGCCATAAGCTGAGCAAAAGTACCTGCTGAGCGAGCGATATTGGCTCCTTGTCCAGGACGAAGCTCGATGCTATTGATTACGGTTCCAAGCGGAATTTGAGAAAGTGGCATCGCATTTCCGATTTCAGGAGCGGCTGTCTCTCCTGATACGATTACCTGACCTACTTTCAAGCCTGCTGGTGCGATGATGTATCGCTTTTCTCCATCGGTATATTCTACCAAGGCGATAAAGGCTGTTCTGTTTGGGTCGTACTCAATAGAAACTACAGTGGCTTCTACACCGAACTTGTTTCTTTTGAAATCGATAATACGATACTTTTTCTTATGACCACCACCTATGTAGCGCATGGTCATCTTCCCTTGATTGTTTCTACCCCCGGTCTTTTTTAACGGAACGAGCAAGCTCTTTTCCGGCTTATCAGTGGTGATCGCAT
>CAJZFM010000038.1 GCA_915070235.1 uncultured Capnocytophaga sp.
TAGCAGGAAAGCTAACAAGCAGCCAACCTTGTGGGTTTTCTATAGGGTCATATACACCCTCTTGTTCTAAGAGTCTGCCTGCCAAGTCCTCCATATGCCAACGAGTAAAGACCATGAGTTGTTGGCTATCGTTGTGCAAACGTGTGGAGGCTACTGTATCGTACCAGTCGGCCACGTTCTGTCGAATCACGGGCGACCAAGCCGAAGAAGCATCTTTGTACAAGTCGTCCATGATGAGCATATCCACAGGTTCGCCAGTCAAAGAACCACCTACACCTATCGTCTTAAAACTGCCTTGGCAACCTACGATCTCGCACTCATCGGAGTTGCGAGCATAGTTGCGGCTTCTTCTTCCTTGTTCTTGGTAGCTTGCCTGACCTGCGAGGAGCGTTTGTGGAAACAACTCGTAATAGCGGTCATCGTCCATGATGCGTTGGAGTTCGCGGTTGAACTTGTGTGCCTTGGTTGCGTTGTAGGAGACTATAGCGATACGCTTGTCAGGGTCTTGTCCTAAAACGAAAGCAGGTAGGCGGCGGGTGGCACCTTCGCTCTTGCCGTGCTGGGGCGGCATGGTGATCATCAGTTTTTTGATTTCTCCCATGGCAAAGCGTGTCAGTACCTCGTAATAAGCGAGGTGAAAAGGCGCAGGAGCAAAAGAAGGGAGCGTACGCTGGGTAAAGGAAAGGAGGTTGGTGTGAGGACAGGATACGAGTGCTGTGGGGCTAAAAGGCAATCCACCCTTGTTATCGTTGTCTTCATCATCGTCTATATCAGGTTGGGTGAATTGGGGTTGGGCGAATGAATCATCTACTTCATTTTTGCTGACTTTGCCCCTACAAGTAGGTGTTAAGCATTCGGGCGTTGTTTGGGTAGGTGCTGTTCGCTTTTCATTATTGACTCTTCGCTTTTCACTTCCCCACCCTTCCAAGCGCATAATGATACGGATAGCGGCAATACTGTTATTAACGGTAGGGACAACTGTCTCTCCATTGCTATCCAAGGGCTCACGACGAGCATATGTCCAAAGTATATCTAAAGCCTCTTCCATAATGATTAATGATTAATGCCAGCAATGATTAATGACTGACAGCTGACCGCTGACCACTGACAACTGACTGCTGACTGCTGACAACTGACTACTGACTGGTTGCAAAATTACAACATTTAGGACGGGGAAGTCAAGGAAAAGAGGGGCGAGAAGTAAGAATTTATACAATAAAAAATGGTGTTAAGTATTTAACAGTAGTCAGTAGTCAGAAGTCAGAGGACAGTAGTTGAAAAAAATTAGAAAAATGTAAATAGAGTGTTTGAGAAAAAAGTTGTATATTTGCCCCTAAAAATCATTAGTTAATGAAAAGGACTTGTTTTATAGCGACTATAGGCCTACTCCTTTGGGGACAGTATGCCATAGGACAACAGATGAAAATCAATCAAAGCCAGCAGATTAAAGATCTTATGGAGGTGAAAAAAGAATTTGGTCAGCAGGAAAAAACTTACCAAATCCAGATATATAACGGCACTATCAACGAGGCAAATGAGGAGATCAAGCGTGCCTCTGGAAAGTACTCTTATCCATGTTTTTTGGCCTTTGAAACCCCTAACTACAAGGTGCGTATGGGGCAATTCCGTACCCGTTTGGAAGCGGAAAAAGCCCTTACTAAGGTTAAAAATACATATCCAGCAGCTTTTGTGATAGCACCTTACTAATGATTAATGCCAGCAATAATGCCATTAATCATTAACCATTAATCATTAACCATTAAAACCATTAATCATTAATAAAAATGTTTTACAAAGCACATAGAGAAGGAGCGAAGATTATTTTGGTAAGTACCATTATAGCAGCGCTACTTTTCATACTTATAGACCAGTTTGTTGGGATAGAATGGCTTAGAATCGCCCTTATGCTGGTGGTTTTGGTCTTTTTTATCCTTATCCTACAGTTTTTTAGGAATCCGAAGCGTCAGGCGCCTGTGAATCCTAATCATATCCTTTCCTCGGTAGATGGGAAGGTAGTAGTTATAGAGGAAGTAGAAGAGAATGAGTACTTTAAGGACAAGCGTCGTATGATCTCAGTGTTCATGTCGCCCCTGAATGTACATGTTACCCGCTATCCTATGAGTGGGCGAGTGGTCTATAGCAAGTACCATCCAGGGAAATACTTGGTGGCATGGCACCCTAAGGCCTCCGAAGAAAACGAACGTACTACGGTGGTGATTGAAAATGAGCAGTTTGGAAAAGTCCTCTACCGACAAATAGCAGGAGCCTTGGCCAAACGCATTGTCAATTATGCCAAGGAAGGCGATATGGCTGTACAAGGTGCTGATGCGGGCTTTATCAAGTTTGGCTCACGTGTGGATATCTATCTGCCGCTGTCGGCTAAGGTGAAGGTTACCCTTGGGCAGAAAGTGAAGGGAGCCATAGATATCATAGCGGAGGTATAGCCTTGGAAGAAGCACTATTTGCCGATTTCTCGGTCATACTCTGTCGTTGGTATGCTGCCCATAAGCGAGATTTGCCATGGCGAGGAGAGCCGAACCCTTATTATGTATGGCTCTCTGAGATTATCCTGCAACAGACAAGGGTCAGTCAAGGGCTGCCGTATTACTTGAATTTTGTAGAGCAGTTTCCCTCCGTAGCCGATTTGGCCAATGCCCCCGAAGAGAAAGTCCTCAAGGTATGGCAGGGCCTGGGCTACTATTCCAGAGCAAGGAACCTGCAACAGGCAGCCCAGTATATCATGCGAGAGTTGGGCGGCGTATTCCCAACCACCTATGAGGGCTTGCTTGCACTCAAGGGTGTGGGTGACTATACGGCCAGTGCTGTAGCCTCGATTTGCTATAATGAAGCCAAGGCCGTGGTAGATGGCAATGTATATAGGGTGCTGAGCCGTATTTTTGATATAGAAACACCTATCAATACCACCGAAGGGGTGAAGTACTTTAGGGAATTGGCCTACCAGCTGTTAGACAAAGAGCGGGCAGGGGAGTACAACCAAGCCCTTATGGAGTTCGGCGCTCTCCAGTGCAAGCCACAATCGCCTGATTGTAAGAGCTGTGTGATGCAATCCAAGTGCCTAGCCTATCACAGAGGCAAGGTGGAGCAACTTCCTGTAAAGTTGCCTAAGATAAAGATACGTCATCGTTATTTTCACTATTGTGTGCTTACCGATACATGCGGATACACACAAGTGCAGAGGCGAGGCGAGAGAGATATATGGCATGGGCTTTATGAATTTCCTTTGTTGGAAACTCCGACAGCTCTCTCACAGGAGGAAGTTTTGGCTTTGCTCAAGGAGAAATACCCCAAAGCAGAAGCCATAGCCTACTCCAAGCAAACCTATATACACAAGCTCACCCACCAGCATTTGCATGTGTCGTTTTGGCATATAACCTTGGCAGAAACCCTTACAGAAGGGATTCCTTTTGTGGAATTGAAACAGTACCCGATGCCAGTAGTAATACAAAAATATATTAATAATGAACGGAACTTTAAATAAAGTCATGCTGATCGGTCGCTTAGGAAGCGATGTGAAACTCACTTATTTTGAGAAAGATAGCTGTGTGGGACAAGTATCCTTGGCCACCGATGACACCTATACCGATAAGGCCACCCAGCAGAAGGTGGAAAACACCCAGTGGCATAATCTTGTATTTAACAACAAGTTGGCCGAGTTGGTAGCCAAATACGTTAAGAAAGGGGATCTGCTCTATGTAGAAGGAAGGCTGCGTACCCGACAATATCAGGCACAGGACGGCTCCACCCGCTATGTTACTGAAATTGTAGTTGCAGATGTTAATTTTCTGACCCCTAAGAAAGTAACCCCACAAGAGGGAACCGCACCCCAAGGAGCAGTCAATACTCCCCAAGAGGCAGCACAGACGTCTCAAGAGGTGACCGATACCCATTAACGGGAAGAAGGGCTACCCTTCTAAACGAAAAAGGACACTCGTGAAGTCCTTATTGTATAACTAAACATTTAATTTTGGATACAGAATCGTCGATACTCCAATCATTAACCCCCTCTACGGTGGATTTGCTCATTAGAGCGCTTATTTTTATACTGCTTTTGGCTTGTTCTGCCCTTATATCGGGATCAGAGACAGCCTTATTTTCACTATCCTCAACCGAAGTGGAAGAGGAAGAGCAGAAGGATAGCAGTTCGCTTATAGTACAACTGCTCAAGCGGCCACAGAAACTATTGGCCACCTTGCTCATAGCCAATAACTTGGTCAATTTGTCCATCGTTTTGGTCTTTGACCCCTTGGGAGATTTCCTTTTTGGAGGTATGAACGAGTGGGTTAGGGCAATCTTTGAGGTGGGTATCCTTACTTTTGTCATACTCCTTTGTGGGGAAATCCTGCCGAAGATATACGCCAATCGCAACAACCTTGTCTTTGCCCGACGAGTAGCGCCTATTATCAAGGTCTTGGATCTATGCTTGACCCCAGTGAGTGCTATAATGACCCTATTTACAAGCTTTATCAATGATAAGCTGCATAGGAGTTCCTCTATTTCAGTGGGGCAACTCTCTCAAGCATTAGAGCTTACCTCGCAGGAGGACACCACTCGTGAGGAGCATAAAATTCTCTCAGGTATTGTTTCCTTTGGTAATACCGATATACGAGCCGTCATGCACCCGCGTATAGATATATCGGCTATAGATGAGACGATGAGCTACCGAGAAGTGTTGGCTTTTATTCAGGAAAATGGATATTCCAGAGTACCTGTATATCGGGACAATATAGATAATATCACAGGAATTATCTATGCCAAAGACCTCTTACCTTATTTAGATGAGGAGGATTTTGACTGGAAGCGAATCAAGCGAAAGGCCTTTTTTGTACCTGATAACAAGAAGCTCGATGACCTATTAGCAGAATTTCAGCAGAGGAAAATCCACTTGGCCATAGTGGTAGATGAGTATGGAGGCACTTTAGGAGTGGTAACCCTTGAAGATGTCATAGAGGAGATCGTAGGGGAAATCAGTGATGAGTACGATGCAGAAGATACCTTCTACACCAAGTTGGACGAGAACAACTTCCTTTTTGACGGCAAAACAGCCCTGAAGGATTTCTACCGAGTACTTGCTGTGCCAGAGGACGTTGAGGAGCATTTTGAGAAGATACGTGGGGAAAGTGAGACGCTTGCGGGCTTCCTCTTGGAGCTTATTGAGGCTTTCCCTGAGAAAAAACAAGTGATACCCTTTGAAAACTATACCTTTACCATAGAAGATATAGATAGAAAACGAATCAAACAGCTAAAAGTAACCATCAAATGAGAAGCAAACTATTAATCAGTTGTTGTATAGGGCTGCTTTTGGTAGCTTGTGGGGGAGATCTACAGCCCAAACCTAAGGCTTTTCTACGGTTGGACTATCCAGAGGCGCAGTATGATACGCTTAAGGGAGAAACGCCTTTTTCGTTTGAGAAAAACACTCATGCCCAAGTAAGCCCAAAGGAGGGGTATAGCCTTAATTTAGACTATCCTGCCATGCGAGCTACTATATATATTACCTATAAGCCCGTGAAGGACAACCTTGTAAAGCTGCTCAAGGACGCTCAAAGCCTTACCTATGAGCATACCATCAAGGCTACCAATATAGTGGAGCAGCCTTACCTGAATACCAAAGACAAGGTGTATGGCATGTTCTATGAAGTAGATGGCAATGCGGCCTCACAATCCCAATTCTATATCACCGATAGCACGCGGCACTTTCTCACAGGCTCTATCTACTTTAGGGTGCGCCCCAACTATGACTCTATCTACCCAGCAGCGATGTACCTAAAGAGAGATATACGCCATATTATGGAAACCACTCATTGGAAATGAGATGAAAAAGTATATATTAGCCCTACTTGTCCTATCGCAGCTCTCATGTGAGCGCAAGGATTACCAACGCAATCCCTTTTTGCAGGAAGCTAAATTCACCACCACACTTAACCTACGCTTACCCGAGTATAGTAAGCTAAAGATTCCAGGGGGAGTGGTCATGGTAGATAATGTAGGGTTGAGAGGGATTGTGGTGGCCAATATAGGCAATAACTATATGGCTTGGGAGCGTGCCTGTCCCTCGCAAGCGCTTTCCACTTGTAGCCAGATGACCCTTGAGGACGATCACCTATTCATGCTATGCCCTTGTAATGGGGTAAGATACAACCTGCTCAATGGCCAACCCCAGTCAGGGGCAAGCACTTATCCTATGCTCAACTATCAGGTAGTCATGCAGGGCGATGCCTTAATAATATCCAATTAGATGCTTTATAACTTTCTCCAAACCAACAAAAACAGCCATTTTTTTCTGCTCTATGGGCTGGGTGTCTTGCAGATGATACTCTACAGGTATCTGCTGCTGGAGCTACCTATAACACCATTTTCCATAGCCGAAACCCTACTGATGTGCGTGCTGCTTTTGGTTAATACCTCTACTATAAGCTTTATAATTAGGAAAAACCAACTCAGTGAGGGCAACCTTTTGGTGATATTCTTCTGGGTTGTACTCAGTATGCTCTTTCCCGATTTGTATAAGGATAGTACAGTCATGCTTGCCAACACCTGTATCCTAATGGTCATTCTTCAGATCATACAATCACATAGTATTACCGACGGTAGGAAGGTCTTTTTTGATATTTCGGTACTGATTTTCTTAGCCAGCTTGTTCTTTTTGCCGTCCTTGTTGGCCTTATTGCTACTTTGGATACAAGTGCTCACCTCAGGAGGGAAGAAGTTTCGCAATTTTCTGATTCCTTTGGTTGTTTTTGCGATGCTTTTTGTCATTCTTTTAGCCGTAGCGCTTCTTTTGGATAGGCAAAATGAGTTATTTTTGCGTTTTTATTACCTACCTAAGTTTGAACTATCCTCATTTCTACAATACAAATACGTGCTACTCTTAGGGGTAATTCTGTTCAATCTCTTTTTCACCTCATGGCTACTGAAGAAGACCTATAAGCGCTATTATGCCACTTTTTTTATCAGTTTGGTTTTGGTAGGTATCGTAGGGGTGGTACTACATGAAAACAAAAATGCTGTAGGTTGGCTTTATTTTACCTTTCCTACAGCACTTTCGGCTATGATGGTTATAGAAGGTCTTAAGCGACCTTGGCTTAGAGAAGCCTTGTTATGGTTTTTAGTTTTATCGGTAGTGGTTGTTCTTATAGTAGGACGCCCCTATCTGCTCTAATGACCGCCTGTAATCCAGCGATAGATATCGTTGCCATTGGCATAGAGCAGCAAGGCCAAAAGGACAAAGAAGCCCACCATTTGAGCATATTCCAAGACCTTTTCACTGGGCTTTCTACCTGTAATCATCTCATAAATGAGGAAGACAATATGCCCCCCGTCAAGGGCAGGGATAGGGAGTATGTTCATGAAAGCCAATATAATGGAAATCAGCGCGGTACTCTCCCAGAAGCGTTGCCAATCCCAAGAGATGTCAAACATCTTGGCCATGGAAGCAAAGCCCCCTACTTGGTTAGCGCCTTTCTTGGTGAAGATATACTTGAATTGTACGGCATAATCATGTAGTGTCCAGTAACCATAGCTAATCCCCTCGGAGATAGAGGAGAAGAAGGAGTAATCCACATGGGTTGTTTTGTTGTCGTAGTACTGAGTGGCTATAACCCCTAAGGGTCCATCTTTAGGTGTGATCGTAAGGTCTTTGAGCTGGCTGCCACGGAGGATTTGCAAGGTATTTTCCCCTTCCTTTAGTAGAGGTTTGAGTTGGTCAAAGAAGGCGATTTTCTGCCCATTGATCATCACAATATGATCGCCCTTTTCAAGGCCTGCTTTGCTTGCAGGAGAGTTTACCAGAACACTATCAATCTCGGTAGTACGGCGCTTTATGAAAGGCAAAGGCACCTTGTCGGAGCGGAAAACCTGCATACCAAGGCTATCAGGTACAGCAATGGTCTGCACGGAACCGTCGGCTTTCTGTACGGTGATGTTCTCTATATGGCGGGTGAGGATCATGCGGTTGATAGCGAAGGTATTGGTAAGGTCTTTCCCATTGACTTTTAGAGGGATATCCCCATCGGAGAAGCCATAGGACTTCATAGTTTGGCTAACTTCGTACCCATTGGGTACATCGGAAGGGCGGATTTCGTCTTTGCCCCATACGCTGAAGATCATCGCGTAGAGGAGGATACCCAAGATAAGGTTCACCGTAACCCCACCGATCATGATAATCAAGCGTTGCCATGCGGGTTTGCTACGGAACTCCCAAGGCTGGGCGGGTTGAGCCATTTGTTCCTTGTCCATACTCTCGTCAATCATGCCGGCTATCTTCACGTAGCCTCCTAAGGGCAACCAACCGATACCATAGACTGTTTCCCCTATTTTCTTCTTGAATAAGGCAAACTTGACATCAAAGAACAAGAAGAACTTCTCTACCCTTGTTTTAAATAATTTGGCGGGTATGAAGTGCCCTAACTCGTGGAGAATCACTAAGATAGATAAACATAACAGTAGCTGACCTGCACGAATAAAAAATGCTTCCATTAGTATTATTTTTAGGCTGCAAAAATAGGAATTAATTAGCTAATTAGCAAAATAATTTGGCAATAAGTCCTTGAACTAATAGGAATTAACACATTCATCAAAGTATCGTTAATTAACAAATTGTCGTTAATCATTAACAAATAAACTTTGTACTTTTGCCCCGAAAATTTAAAAATTAATATGATGAAGAAAATCACATTATTATTATTTTTGGCAGTAGGTTCTTTTGCCTCTGCACAATCAGAGAATGGCACAGTAGTTATAGATACTATAAAACCCGCTCAAGAGACAAAGGCTATTGCACCATTGGATTTGGAAGCTTCCAATGAAGAAAGATTGCAACAGGTAAAAGCACAAGCCGATGCTGAAAAAAGAGAATTAGAAGCTAAAAAAGAAGCTGCTAAGCAACAAGAAATCGCTAATAAGCTAGCAGAAAAAGAACTAAAACTCAAAGAAAGACAGCAAAAAGAAGCTGAAAGACAGCAGAAAGAAGCTGAGAAGTTGGCTAAAAAGCAACAAAAGCAAGCTGAAAAAGAGCAAAAAGCCAAAGAAAAACAGCTAAAAGAAGCTGAGAAGGCTGCAAAAGAGCAACAAAAACGTGCAGAGAAAAGACAAAAAGCACAAGACAAGCTCGCTAAAGCGAAGATAAAGCTTAGCAAAGCCCAAGCTGAGTATGACAAGCAAGACTTGAAAATAAAAGAACAATCAGCAAGTGGTAAGCTCTCCGCTGAAAAAGAGTTAAAGCTACGTACTAAACTATTGAAAACAAAATCTAAGCTCATAGACGCTCAGTCCGATGTTAATAGCTTGGAGATAGAAGTACAAAGACTTAATTAGTGACTAATCACTAAAAACTAAAAAGGTTGCCTGAAGAGGGCAACCTTTTTTAGTACATACTTTTTAAGTTCTATTGTGCGGCAGGGATACTGTCTTGAGCCTCAGGCGCATCATCAGGAGCAGTGTCCTCTTCAGGGAGGTCTGTATCTCCTTCGTCGCCATGGTCGTGTCCTTGTAGGCCTTGCTCTTTCATACCTTGTTCCTTATTGATAGAAACGAGCCATTTGCCATCTACTTTCTTAAGGTCAAGGGAGGATTCTTTGTCCTGATCCTTGTCATCGCCGCCCTCTTCATCTACGAACTCTTTAGGCTTTTTGTAGAATACTTTAGCCTTGTCGCCGTTTTCTTCTACCTTGGTGAAGACTATCTTAAAATCTTTTTTATCTTTTTTGTCTTTTTTCTTGTCTTCTTGGCCTTTTTGAGCTTCTTTGGCGAAACCATCTAAGACATCTAAGATTTCGGCAGTCTGCTTATCACAATACTTTTTTGCTTCAGTGTAGTCTTCGTTATAGAGAGCATTTAGGAATTTCTCAGCTACAGCTTTAGGGTTGTTACTTGAACAAGAGACCAAGAAAAGCCCACAGAGAAGCGAAAAAGTTAAAAGAATTTTTCTCATGTTTATAAGGGGTTAAAGGGTTATACAAGAGAGAGGACATCGCGAGCGATTTGGATTTCCTCATTGGTGGCTACCAATACGATTTTCACTTTGCTATCAGCGGCCTGTACCTCTACGATATCGCTTGGGTGATTGAGTTCTTTGTTCTTGGCCTTATCTATCTTTATACCTAAGAATTCCAAGTCCTCACAGATAGCCTCGCGAATAGCTGAAGAGTTTTCTCCTAAGCCCGCAGTGAAGATAAGGGTATCCACTCCGTTGAGGGCAGCTGCATAGGCACCGATATACTTTTTGACACGGTAAGCGTACATATCCAAACAAAGTTTGCCATTGTGGTCTCCCTTTTCAGCAAGTGCTTCCACATCGCGAGCATCGGAGCTTCCAGTGATTCCTTTCATACCACTTTCGTGGTTGAATATCTTGGCTATTTCGTCGTTGGAGAGGCCTTTTTTTCCTAAGAAGAAAACCACAGCACTGTCAATATCTCCACAGCGAGTTCCCATAAGCATACCTTCGTTAGGGCCGAATCCCATTGAGGTATCTATACAGTGTCCTTGCTCATTGACAGCGGCCATACTGGCACCATTACCCAAATGAAGGGTGATGTTCTTCAGGTGTGGATTATTAAAGTAGCGACGAGTTCGAGCATCTACATACTTGTGACTAATACCATGGAATCCATAGCGACGGATTTTGTCTTCCGTATAGAAATGATTAGGAATAGCATAGCGGAAAGCCTTCTCTGGCATGGTTTGGTGGAAAGCTGTATCAAATACAACGAAGTTTTCAGTTTCCTTAGGGAATATCTTTTGTGCGGCTTCTATACCTATGATGCTGGCAGGGTTGTGTAGGGGTGCCAGAGGAATTACCTTGCGGAGTTCTTCAATCACGGCGGGTGTTACACGCTCAGGGGCAGTGAACTTACCACCATGAACGACCCTGTGTCCTATATACTTAACTTCGTTGATGGACTTGATAACACCTATAGTAGCATCGGTAAGGTAGGCAGCCATTTCTCTGAAAGCCACTTCGTGATTGTCAAAGTGCATTTCCTTGCTTACCTTATTTTTTTGGCCGTTATCCCAGTATTCGTGTGTAATTTTTCCTTGTTCTAAGCCAATACGTTCGGCAAGCCCTTTAGCTAATACCGTTTCGGTGTCCATTTCGATAAGTTGGTATTTGAAAGAAGAGCTACCGCCGTTGATAATAAGTACTTTCATTGGTTCTATGTGTTAATCAGTTGTTGTATCAGAAAGGAAGGTCATCACCATTAAGGTCATCTCCTTGAGGGGCTACAGCAGGAGCCTTAGGGGCAAAAGTAGTGGCTGGCTGAGGTGCAGGTGCGGGTACAGGTTGTGGGGGAGGTACTTGTCCTTGTGTAGGGGCAGCTTGCGCAGCAGTATCTACATTGACAATACGCCAAGCCACTAGGGAGTTAAAATACTTTACCTCTCCCTGAGGGTTGGTCCATTCGCGCCCACGAATATCAAAGGTAACTTTGACCACTTGCCCTACTTGATAGCCATTGAGCAACTCGCAGTTGCCTTGGGTAAAATCAATAGAGATAGTCTGTGGATATTGTTCTTCAGTAACAATAATAAGCTCCCTCTTTTGAAAGCCATTAGCTCCAAAGGTTTGCACAGGAGTAATCACTTTTATACGTCCTTGTAATTCCATGTGTTATGATGTTATTTTAAAATCAGAGATAAAAAAAGTAAATATGCGACAAAGGTAATAAAAAAAGTGGAATAAATGGGGTTTTTACCTAAAAATATTTATCAAAGGTTATTCCATAGGGGCTTTTTCCCTTTTGATGCGCTTTCTGATACGCTTGAATTTCTTGGCTATGAACTTATTTAAGTCCTTGTCCTTAATGGTATAAGTGTTTAGCAGGAGTACAGGGGCGATGACTCCAAAGGCAAGGCCTAAAGTGATAAAGCCAGTCTGTAGTCCTAACTTTAGGGTTTCAAAAATTGTCTCCAAAGAGCGATCATGCTCATGGGTGATGGTAACCATCTTGATCAGTCCCATCATGAACTCGTAGCCAGACTTCCCTGGAATCATGTTAATCACCGCAGGAATGGTAAATACCATAGGCGGGGTA
>CAJZFM010000039.1 GCA_915070235.1 uncultured Capnocytophaga sp.
TTGAGCATGTCCTTCACTTGTTGGCATACTTTAAGGAAGTCAGAACCTTGTCTGTCCATTTTGTTCACAAAGCCCATACGAGGCACTTTGTAGTTATCGGCAAGGCGCCAGTTGGTTTCAGACTGAGGTTCTACCCCATCAACGGCAGAGAAGAGGAACACCAATCCGTCCAATACACGGAGGGAGCGGTTCACTTCCACGGTGAAATCCACGTGGCCTGGGGTATCTATAATGTTGAAATGGTATTCCTGTGCATCAGCAGTAGGTTTTCCATTTTCAGTTGGGAAGTTCCACTTACATGTAGTAGCAGCCGATTGGATAGTGATCCCACGTTCTGCCTCTTGCTCCATCCAGTCCATGGTAGAAGCTCCATCATGTACTTCCCCTATTTTGTGCGTTTTACCTGTATAGAAAAGGATACGCTCGGTGGTAGTAGTCTTACCAGCATCAATGTGTGCTGCGATACCAATATTTCTTGTATATTTTAAATCTCTACTCATACTACCTCACGAATTAAAATCTAAAGTGGGAGAATGCCTTATTGGCCTCTGCCATCTTATGTGTATCCATTTTTTTCTTAACAGCAGCCCCTTCTTCTTTAGCTGCGGAGAGGATTTCTCCTGCCAATTTTTGCGCCATAGATTTTTCATTTCTCTTGCGCGCATAGCCGATAAGCCATTTCATCGCCATAGACACTTTACGGTCTGGACGGATTTGCATAGGTATTTGGAAAGTAGCACCCCCTACACGGCGAGAACGCACTTCCACATGAGGCATCACATTGGAGAGGGCATCTTTCCACACTTCCAAGGCTGTTTTCTCATCATTATTCTTCTTTTGTTCTACGATATCGATTGCATCATAGAAAATCTTAAAAGCCACTGACTTTTTACCATCCCACATCAGGTTATTTACAAAGCGCGTAACCAATTGGTCATTGTACTTTGCATCTGGTAAAAGAGGTCTTTTTTTAGCTTGTCTCTTTCTCATTTGGTTGTTTTAGACGGTTTTAAAAATTTACTTTTTCTTTCCTTTTGCTGGTGCAGCAGCAGCTTGTCCTGGTTTAGGGCGTTTGGCTCCATACTTAGAGCGTCTTTGGGTTCTTCCATTTACCCCAGCAGTATCCAGTGCACCACGTACGATGTGGTAACGTACCCCTGGTAAATCTTTTACTCTTCCGCCTCTTACCAATACTATCGAGTGCTCTTGGAGGTTGTGTCCTTCTCCTGGGATATACGCATTGACCTCATTACCATTAGTTAAGCGAACACGCGCTACCTTACGCATCGCAGAGTTCGGTTTCTTAGGGGTAGTGGTGTACACACGCGTACATACGCCACGACGTTGAGGACATGAATCCAAAGCAGCCGATTTACTCTTCTTGGCTATTTTAGCTCTTCCTTTTCGTACTAATTGTGAAATTGTTGGCATTTATAAAATATTTTTTTAAGCGAGGGCAAAGGTACAAACTTTTTACTAACTGACAAAACGTAAGACATTTATTTTCAATACCCCTTGCTTGCTAACGTAGTGATTCTTACGACTTTTCGCCTTTGAAAAATGTGTAATTATCAGATTATCAGTGTTTTGTATTATCTATACAAAATACTTCAAAAAGAAAATTTTTCTTGAAAAAAGTTATTAACAGGGCAATAAAAGCATTAGCTGATGAGGTTGCAACCTTTCTTACTTGTCTCTCTATTCTATTCCTGAAACTACTCCTTGCTTGTACTCTATAACATATCTATTATCAAATTAAAACACTCTTATTGGCAATACTTTCTTAGGGCTGTTCTTCTCTCCTACATGTACCTTGCCATCGGAAGGGGTGAAAGGGACATAATAGGCTTCATAATACCCTTTTTGGGTAGAACTCCAATATTCGGCGGCGGGAAGTTGCAATACTTCTCGGTTATGTGCAATATGGGATAGCTCTACCATGCTGGGAATAAACCAGTCGTCCTTACCCATAGCTCGGAAATGATGCTTTATATAATAGCTAGCTGAGGTATCGGAACAGTCGTTGGCTATCAGTGCGGTATTGTCGCGACCTGTACCAAAGGCAGCGCTGGTACTCTCTTGAGATAGCCCACAACCCCAAGGATAAGCCTCCGCAGGCAGATCGGCCGTTGCTGGAATCAGGTAGCCATGTAGCTGTTCTGGTATAAAGCCTTCGTCTGAAGGGGTAAAGAGATAAGCCACAACACCACCCTGATGCGCATCGCCTACACTGAGCATAGGAGTGGTTAGCGACTGAGGATCTGAGTATGTGATGCCACGCTCATTGGTAGCAAAGGCCGCTACATAATAGGTCGTATTGCGTTCCAGCTGGGTTAGCTCCATAGGAAAGTTGCCCAAGATATTTCCGCTAAGCGATACCTGACCTGTGTTATGCTCCAAAGTAGGATTGGTA
Organism: uncultured Capnocytophaga sp.; assembly: GCA_915070235.1. Taxonomy (GTDB): domain Bacteria; phylum Bacteroidota; class Bacteroidia; order Flavobacteriales; family Flavobacteriaceae; genus Capnocytophaga. The sequence goes on from CAJZFM010000039.1 coordinate 2,414, forward strand.
TGGTGTTGGCTATAGACAAAACCATACTGAAGAATCTTACCACCCCCATTGGAGGTGATATTCCCAGTGAGTTTTACCTTAGTAGAGAAGGTCTCACCTTGTGCAAAGGAAGAGAGCGCAGGCAGAGAGATATTTTTGGTATGGAGCTCAAGAGATTCGCTATAGGAGGTACCTCGCTCATTGGTAGCAAAAGCACGTATATAATAGCGTGTATCCACCAAAAGTCCTCTTAGGGTAGCCGAGAAGTTACCTTCGCCACTGCCTACCTCCACCAAGTTGTCGTCCAAAGTGGGCTGAGACTGACTACTGCTATAGACAAAGCCACGACGGGAGATACTACCACCCCCATCCTGCCTTACCATGGCCGTAAGAGCAATCTCACTCACTGAAGGAATCGCATAGATTATCTGCAAAGCGGAGGGTGTACCTATATCCTCAGTGGTAAAGGTGGCTACCTCCTCACTATAGGCTATACCCAATTGGTTTTTGGCATACGCTCTTACATAGTACTGTGTAAGAGGGGTTAGCCCCTGTACCGTAGCAAAGAAATTGCCCACTCCTCCCTGAAGTCTTACCACTTGGGCTGCCTCCTGGGTGAGGTGTTCGCTGGAGGTGTCATAGACAAAACCACGCTCGGTGACCACACCCCCATCGGAGGCTGAGCCAACGGTTGCATAGAGAGAGACTGAACGCTGTTGCAAGTCCTTATAGGTTACAAAGTGTACCCCTTCAGGCGCCTCAGTAGGCAGCATATGCAGTAGCAACTGCTCGCTATAGACAGTACCTGCGGCATTGGTTACAAAAGCACGCAAGAAGTAACGCTTGGCTGGGGCAAGGTCGGTGAGTTCGTGGAAGAATTTCCTTTCGGAGGTGTTGGTACCCAATACCTTGGTAGCTCCATTCTCCAAAGAAGGCATATCTTGGCGATCACTATAGACAAAGCCTGTCTGGTAAGTGGCTGCCCCGCCTATATGGGCTACTTTGGCCTTGACAAGGGCGGAGGTATTGGTGATATTGGCAGGAGCCTCCATCTCTACCCCTAAGGCAGGCTGTTCCCTTGAGGTGTTGAACTTAAGCACCTCGCCCACTGCCCTCCCCTTTTGGGTCATCACATAGGCACGGACATAATAGGGTGTATTGGCTACAAAGGTCTGCACAGATAGGGAAAAGGTCTCATTTCTATAAGAGGGTGTTGTCTTGGATACCACCCCATCGGCGGGTGAGGGTTGTTGATTGACTGTAGAATAATAGAACCCATATTCGGTTACAGGGTAACCCCCTGTATCGGGTATTGCTCCCTTGAAGGTGATTTGGTAATCCTGCACCTCTGGTTGCAGCGTGGTGACAGTCGCAGCTGTTCCCTTGAGGGTGGTAAATGATTGTATATCTGCCAAGGCTGTTCCCTGTCCGTTGGTGGCAAAGGCTTGGTAGTAGTAGGAGGTTTCGGGGATCAGGTGCTTGAGCTGTACTGTATAGCTTCCCGTCCCGAAAGAGGGATCAGTAGCTACTCGGCGCTCTCCCACATTGGCCAAAGCCTCCTTGGAAGTGGCATAGTAGAACCCTCTTTTGCTGACCATGCTATTATAGTCCTGTACAAGAGTAATACTTAGGGTGGCAGAACTCTTGGTGACTTCTGTTTCTTTTTGGTCTTTGAAAGCAGGAGCAAATACCTGCTTGAAGTTATATTTTTCCTTGCTGCAAGCCACACATACAAGGATACATAATAGATATTTTTTCATAATTGTTCAGTTGTTAGCCATTAGTGGTTAGTGGTTAGTGGCTGACCACTGACTACTGATCATTGACCACTGTTTAAGGTTTATTGTAATTCCAAAGGTATATTCGGGGGCGTATAGTCGCTCGGTAAAGGCAATATAGGACATACCTCCCACTACATTGATGAGTTTGTTTAAGCGAAAGGTAGCTCCCCAATAACCAGGGATATAGCTCTTTCGCTCCAGAGTCTGCTCGTGGGCATATTCATTGACAAAGGGATAGCGGTGCCAGCCTATGCCTCCGCCTACATTAAGATAAGCCCAATAGGTTAGCCTTAGAGATGCTCCGCCTACAAACTCGGTTTTGTTGGCTGGGAAGTCCTCTCTGGCATATTGTTCCAATTTGGAAGCCCTTCTAAGGGACGAGCGGAAGTTCAGAAAAGCACCTATTCGCTTATTACTTCCCCCCAGTTCCCCTCGGATACCAAAGGGCGCAATGGTACCGCCCTCATAGCCCACTGAGAAGAACCGCCCCCAGTAGGCTGTACGCTCCGCACGCCGAGCCTCCCTGTCCTGAGCTGCGTCCTGCTGCTGGGCAAGGGTAGGTAAGACGCTGAGTAGCAATAAAGTAAAAATGTATAGTTTCATCACGTCACTAATTTTATAGATAGTATCGACAAAAGTATAAAAAACTTTTGAAAAAAATCACAATACTTCGAAAATTAACACCCTATACTAGCTCATCAATTCATTTGCTTATTTGCTTATTAATTCCTATCTTTGCAGCTGCTAAATTCTAAAACATAAAGATATGAGTTTCTTTAGACATCTTTTAAATCTGCACGATGGAGAGGAAAAAAAAGAAAAGGTAATAGAAGATATTATCAGTAATATTTCCTTCCGTGGAGCAAACTTATGGATTCTGGCTTGTGCCATTCTCATTGCCTCTATTGGATTGAATGTCAATTCTACAGCAGTAATTATCGGAGCCATGCTCATCTCTCCCCTTATGGGGCCTATTGTGGGCGCAGGATTTGCCTTGGCTACCTATGACTTCGATCTGCTTAAGAAGACCGGACGCAGCCTACTGATAGCCACTTTTGTCAGCCTATTGGTATCCTTTATTTACTTCTACATCAGCCCGTTCAAGGACGCCCAATCAGAACTGCTGGCACGTACCTCCCCCACTATCTACGATGTACTGATTGCCTTCTTTGGTGGTGTAGTGGGAGCTATCTCCCTTACCCGACAGGAGAAAGGAAACCCTATACCTGGGGTGGCCATTGCCACCGCCCTTATGCCTCCCCTCTGTACCGCAGGCTTCGGCTTGGCAACAGGTAATTTAAGCTACTTCTTAGGGGCTTTCTATCTTTATAGCATCAACTGTTTCTTTATAGGAATAGCTACTTTCTTAATTATCAAATACTTAAAATATAAACCTAAAAATACAGGCAACGAAAAACTAAACAAACGTCTGCGCTACGTGATCACTTCATTGGTTATACTTATTGTTACCCCCAGCCTTTACTTGGCATATACCCTCTTCCAAGAAAAGCGTTTTCATGAGAATGTAGCCCACTATATCACCACTGAGTTTGAAAACAATGGCTATACAATTATCTACAAACGTATCCGCTACAATGCCTCTCCTAAAACAATTGAATTGGCTTTCTTAGACAAAAAATTCAGCGAAGAGGAGGAAAAGAACCTACAAAACAACCTGAAAAACTTCAATATCTCCAATACAGAACTTATTATCCGTCAAAAAGAATCGGATATAAGTCAGGAAATACTCTCTGAAATCAACAAGAATAAGGCTTCACTCTCCAGCAAAGACGTAAAGATAAAGCAACTTACCGAGGAGTTAGAAAAGTACAAGATAGAGGATACAGATTTTGCCAAGGAAGTGAAGATCCTATTTCCTAATATCAAGAATTTCTCATTTGGTCGCTTGAATGACTTTGCTTCTGATAGCCTTTCCACCACTACTCTCATGCTATATACCCCTATCAGGGAACAAGTCAAGGGCAAGGAAGTGGATAAAGAGGTAGATATAGCACGCCTCCAAGAGTGGCTTGCTCAAAAGTTTGCCGACAAGCGTATCAAGATTATCAAGGAGTAAGCCTATCTATAGCCCTAAGGAGCACCTCCACTTGGCTATCCTCCATTGCCCACGAGGTGATGAGCCTAATGGCCGTATGCTCGGCATCTACCTTTTGCCATAGATAGAAATCAAAATCAGCAGAAAGTTGTGCTATCTGTCGCTCCGTCAGTATAGGAAACAACTGATTGGTACAAGTATCGGAGAGAAAGCCTATACCTTTGGCTACAAAGGACTCTTTGATACGCTTCATTTGAGTGTTAGCGACCCGTCCCAATTCCTCATAGAGGTTGTTCTGAAAAAGAGTAAGAAATTGTAACCCCAGTAGCCTTCCCTTGGCAAGCAAGGCACCTTTCTGCTTGATATAAAAGCTAAAGTACTCAGCCAAGGCTGATTGGTTGAACACAATCGCCTCCCCTAAGAGTGCACCACATTTGGTAGCTCCTATATAGAAAATATCAGTATAACGGGCGAGGTCTTCCCAGCCAATATCATTCCCTTCGGCACTAAGTGCTTGAGCGAGGCGTGCTCCGTCCATATAGAGCAACAGCCCCAACTCCTGACAGCACTGCCAAATAGCTTTTAGCTCTGCCAAGCTATATAGTGTTCCTATTTCGGTAGTCTGAGTGATATATACCAAGCGAGGTTGTACCTGGTGAGGCACATTGGTATAGCGCGAAGCATAGTCCCTGATATGCTCAGGGGAGAGCTTTCCATTGTCCGAAGGCGCCAAGTGGATCTTGTGCCCTACCGCCTCAATGGCACCTGTCTCATGGTCAGCGATATGTGCACTTTGGCAGGCGATGATACTCTCATGAGGGCGCAATACATGCCCCAAGACCAGCAAGTTGGCTTGTGTTCCCCCACTGACAAAGAAAATCTCAGCTTGAGGATTTCCAATACGCTCCCTGATGAGTGCTTTGGCTTGCTCGCTATAGTCATCAAGCCCATAACCAGGTTGTTGATGCCTATTAGTCTGTAAGAGTGCTTCCAAGATAGCAGGGTGAGCACCCTCTGAATAGTCGTTTTTAAAAGAGATTTTCATATTTTTGGGATATATTTTTTAATCGCTGCTTCCAAATAAGGATATACCCTCTCGGTCATAGTGGTTATAAACCATTTGGGTGCTTTTATCATAATTGTCATATTACCACCTTTAGAGTACCAAAGTCGTATTTTCTCTACCTGCTTAGGGTCTATTTCTCTGATAGTAAAAAAAGTAAGAAAATACAGCTTATCCTTGCATAGTATAAAAAAGGGAAAGAATTTTCTTAGCCAAGATAAGTTCTTCTGTACCTTGAGCAAATAGTCAAAATCATTATCACTCATCTCCTCCAAAAGCAGGTGTTGTGCTTTAGCATTTCTCTTCACTACACAGCTCAATAGGTAATAGCCCCAAAAGAGAAATATAAGAGGAGACAATGCCCAAGTAGCTACCTGCAAAAGCATTTTCTCCTGCACAATATCTAAGGCAATAAGATAACCAAGAGGGATTATAAATATAAGGGCAAAGAAAATGGCAAGACCATTACAGATATAGCGCTTGTACTTCTCTACTTTCTCCAAATAGCGCTTACGCTCCACACTTATCGCATGATAAGGTATATAACGGGCTACACGCTGTTCAAAGTCATTCTTGCGAAAGGCTACAAAGTAGAGCAAGGCTCCCATTAGCGCATAGTGAAAAGCACTTATCAAAAAGAAAATATCTATATCCATGATATTTTAGCTATTAATATTTTTTGTATCTTTGTTAGACTTTAGTATCCTTACCTTGTATTAAGACAGCACATACTTTTTAATCTTCATATCCTATGAAATTTCTCCTATTCCTCATATCATTATTACCTTTATCTGTCAAGGCACAACTATTTGAACCTTTGGACAAATTGGGATCACGTGTCGCCTATACTCATACCAATGGCAACCGCAATTTTATTTTTTGGGGTATTTCACTCAATAGTATTGACGTAGATCCCAGCGGTCTGGCGGCTATTGGGGCTAAGGTATATGCAGGCACCCACATAGGAAAGCCCAACCACTGGCAGCTAATCCCCGAAATAGGTACTGACGCTTTCTTTATCTTGCCTGTAGGCGCTGGTGTCTCTGTAAATACGGAGGCCATAACGCCCCGTATAGGTATCTCACTGATTGGAGTTATAGAACTCTATTGGGGATATTCCTTCGCTTTCAGAGACGAAACCAGCTTCAAAGGACGTACCTTTTCAGTAATCGTGAATTTGTATGGCTTCTAATAGTAAAGTCATTAAAAAATCTCCGCCAGATTTATCTGCAAGTCTGGGAATTTCACAGGTGAGATGGTTTCATCTGCAAAGCGTGGCCTAAGTCCTATATAGGTATCTCCTTGTAAGACAAAGATATCTACTTCCTTATGGTCAGGGCGTACAACCCAGTACTCCCCTACTTTTGCCTCCTCATAGATACTTAATTTCTTACTAAGCTCCTTCTCTACATTACTCAGTGAAACAATCTCTACAACCCAATCAGGTGCTCCATAACAGCGCTTACCATCGGCCAATTTCTTAGGGTCACATACCACACATAAGTCAGGCTGTAGCACTGTATTCTCCTTACCATCAGGTGCAGGAAGCACCACATCAAAAGGAGCTGCGAAAAGCTCACAAGGCTTCCCTTCAAGGTAAGAAAATATTTTTACAAAGAGCTTACCTGATATTCGTTGGTGATCAATAGAAGGAGCAGACATCTTAAAGAGTTTTCCCTTTAGGAGTTCTACGCGTTCTTCAAACTTCCAAAGCAGATATTCTGCATAAGTATATAGCCCATTGATAGGGTCTAACTGATTGATGTTGGTTACCATAATGGTTTTAAGTTTTAAGTTACTAAATATTTATCCCTCAAATGTTATATTTTAGATATTTTCGCCCACTTTATTTGAGTTCATAATAAGTACCTACACTTGCTCCAAGTTGTTTAAGTGGTTAGCCCTCAATTTCTAATCACTGACAACTAACCACTAATAACTAACCACTAACTCACTACATTGATAATCCTATTGGGTACTACGATGACCTTTTTAGGAGCTTTACCTTGTAGTTGTTCTGCGGTCTGAGGGTCAGCAAGGATGGCCTTCTCTATCTCAGCAATTGGCATATCGATAGGGAAAGCACGCTTGAAGCGTACTTTGCCATTGAACGATACAGGGTATTCCTTGCTGTCTTCCTGCAAATATTGGTCATCATGAGTAGGATAAGGTGCATAAGTGATACTCTGGGTATGCCCCAAGTGTTTCCAAAGTTCCTCTGCTATATGAGGGGCAAAAGGAGCTATCAGTATGGCCATGGGTTCCAAAATAGCCTTGTGGTGACACTTAAGCGAAGATAACTCATTGACACAGATCATAAACTGACTCACAGAGGTATTGAACGAGAAGCTCTGTATATCCTCATTGACTTTCTTAATGGTCTTATGTAGCGCTTTGAGCATCTCAGCCGTTGGGGTTTCATCGGTTACTTGCCAGCCGCTGTCTGAGAAATACAAGCGCCATAGCTTGCGCAAGAAATTGTACACACCCGAAATACCTGCCGTGTTCCAAGGTTTGGCTTGTTCCAAAGGACCTAAGAACATTTCGTAGAGGCGCAAAGTATCAGCACCGTATTGCTCGCAAATATCATCAGGGTTTACTACGTTGTATTTGGATTTCGACATTTTTTCTACTTCGCGACCTGTGATATACTTGCCATCTTCTTCTAAAATAAATTCAGCATTGGCAAACTCTTTACGCCACGCTTTAAATTTATCAATATCTAACTCATCAGAAGTATCTTTTAAAAGAGAAACATCTACGTGAATAGGTTGCACCGATTGCCCTTTAATTTGATTTTTAGATACAAAAGTATTGGTACCTTCTAATCTATACGCAAAGGCACTCATACCCAATATCATCCCTTGATTAATCAGTTTCTTAAAAGGCTCTTCGGTAGGGGCAAAACCCCGGTCTTTGAGGAATTTGTTCCAGAAGCGAGAGTATAACAAGTGTCCTGTGGCGTGTTCGCTCCCCCCTACGTAGAGGTCTACGTTTTGCCAGTAATCTACTATGGCTTTGGTAGGGAAGGTTCCACGTGCGTCTTTTTCCATCATATACTCTAACCAATACCACGAAGAGCCTGCCCAACCTGGCATTGTATTGAGTTCTAACGGAAATACGGTTTCATTATCAATAAGGTCATTGCTCACTACCTTATGGTTTGCGGTATCCCACGCCCAAGTGGTCGCATTGCCTAATGGCGGGTTGCCCTCTTCGGTAGGGAGATATTTCTCTACTTCGGGTAGGAGAATAGGGAGGTGCTCCTCGCCTATCATCTGTGGCAAGCCGTTTTCATAGTATACTGGGAAAGGTTCGCCCCAATAACGCTGACGTGAGAAGACAGCATCGCGGAGACGGTAATTTACTTTGGCTTTGCCTGCTCCTTTGGATTCTAAGGCTGCTAACACTTTGGCAACTGCCTCACCAAAGTTAGTGCAACCATTGAGAATGTCAGAGTTTTGGTAAGTCATTCCCTCTTTGTCGGTAAAGGCGTTTTCCGAAATATCTTTATCGAAGATGTTAATCACTTCGGGCATTCCTTTGGCACCCTTGAAGTGTTTGGCAAAGGCATAATCGCGGTCGTCACCAGCAGGCACCGCCATTACAGCACCCGTACCATAGCTTGCCAATACATAATCGCCTATCCAGATAGGGATTTGCTTACCGGTAAGTGGGTGGAGGGCATACGCCCCTGTGAAAGCGCCCGATACAGTTTTGGTATCTGCCATACGGTCGCGCTCTGAACGTTTGGCAGTAGCTGCGATGTAGGCTTCTACCTCAGCGCGTTGTTCCTCAGTAGTGATTTGCAATACTAAGGGGTGCTCGGGGGCAAGGGTAAGGTAAGTAACACCGAAGAGGGTGTCGGGGCGAGTGGTGAAGACCTCGACTTTGTGCTCGCCTCCGGCGAGCACAAAGTCGATAGAGGCTCCTACTGATTTTCCTATCCAGTTGCGTTGGCTTTCTTTGATGCTCTCACTCCAATCGATGGTGTCTAAGCCTTGCAAAAGGCGTTCAGCATAAGCCGTGATGCGCATACTCCATTGGGTCATCTTCTTGCGAATAACAGGGTGACCACCACGTTCGGATACACCATTGACAATTTCATCGTTGGCGAGTACAGTTCCTAAGGCAGGACACCAGTTTACTTCGGTTTCTGCCAAGTAGGTAAGTCGGTATTTTAGTAAATGACGTTGTTTGCTTTCAGCTGTCATTGCGTGCCATTGGGCAGCAGTGAAGGTTGGGGTATCGTCGTCACAGGCAGCATTTACCTTGCTATTGCCTTCTGTTTCAAAGAGAGCGATAAGGGTTTCAATAGGCTCTGCCTTGTCGGTTGCGTTGTTATACCACGAGTTGAACAACTGTATGAATATCCACTGGGTATGACGATAGTAATCGGGGTCGGAGGTCTTTACTTCGCGACTCCAATCAAAAGAAAAGCCCATTTTATCTAATTGTTCGCGGTAACGGGCGATATTCTGTGCCGTAGTGAGGGCTGGATGTTGCCCTGTTTGGATAGCATATTGCTCGGCTGGCAAACCGAAGCTATCATAACCCTGAGGGTGCAACACATTGAACCCTTTGTGACGCTTGTAGCGCGCTACGATGTCGCTGGCGATATAGCCCAGCGGATGCCCTACGTGTAAGCCCGCTCCTGAGGGGTAAGG
>CAJZFM010000040.1 GCA_915070235.1 uncultured Capnocytophaga sp.
ACATAGAGGAGTATACAGGCCCTGTAACTGACCAATATACTAAGGAGTTCTATGATGGAGAAATCAAAAAACTATATGATGCTGTAGGTTGGGATCCTGAAAATGCACAATATACAGGAGTTCAAAAACCAGTGAAATGGACGCGTATCCATAACCTTCCTGACCATGTATATTTCAATCACTCTCAGCACGTAACCGTAGCGGGAGTAGCTTGCCAACAGTGCCACGGTGATGTACAGACTATGGAAGTGGTTGAGCAACACGCTCCTCTTACCATGGGCTGGTGTATCAACTGCCACCGCACTACCAATGTCAATGATGCCAATCCGTATTACGAAAAGATACATGAGCAATTGGCTAAGAAATATGGTAAAGAAAAGCTCACCATCGCCGAACTCGGCGGTCTCGAATGTGGTAAGTGCCACTACTAATAATGTTTAATGATTAATGACTAATGACGAGTGACCAATGACGATTCATGGTTCATTGACAATTAACAATTAACAATTAACAATTAAGAACATGTCATCAGAAAAAAAATATTGGAGAAGTGTAGAGGAGTTGGATGCGAACAACCCTGTGATAGAGCAAATTCATCAAAATGAGTTTGTCGATAAGCTCCCTACCTTATATTCAGGCGAACACGAGTTTCTAAGTAACCAAGAGGCGATGGAGGAGAGTGCTACCACCCGCCGCGACTTCCTTAAGTATGTGGGATTCACTACCGCTGCTGCTGCCTTGGCAGCCTGCGAAGGGCCTGTACATAAGGCAATCCCTTATGTGATCCTACCCGAACAGATACGCCCAGGTATCCCTGACTACTATGCCACTACCATGGCCGATGGGTTTGACTTCGCTTCTGTGCTTGTCAAAACCCGCGAAGGGCGCCCTATCCGTGTGGAAAATAACCGCGAAGCGGCTTACCGTGGCTGTGGAAATGCACGTGTACAGGCTTCCGTACTCTCTATGTACGATAGCTTGCGCGCCAAAAATCCTCAAAAAGGTGCTGAAAATATCACTTGGGACACCCTTGATGGTGCAGTGGTAAAAGCGCTTACCGATGCCGCTGCTCAACAGAAGCAGATCGTATTGCTTACAGGTACGCTCGCAAGCCCTTCTACAGAGAACCTAATCAAGGAATTCACCGAAAAATATCCAACAACTAAGCATGTAACCTACGATGCCGTTTCTGAAGAAGCTGCCGTATTGGCCTTTGAAAAGAAATATGGTGTGCGTGCTTTGGCCAATTATGATTTCTCCAAAGCTCAAGTAATTATCTCCTTCGGGGCTGACTTTATCGCCGATTGGCAAGGAGGCTACGAAGAGGAATATGCCAAAGGACGTATCCCTACCAAAGAGGGTAGAATGTCTAAGCACTTCCAGTTTGAGAGCAATATGTCTCTCTCTGGGGCTAATGCCGATGAGCGTATAGCGCTGAAACCTGCCTTGCTTAAGGTGGCTTTGGCTAAGTTCTACGGCTACCTCACTGGAAAAACTGTAGGTGGTTCTCTTCCTGAGCGTGCCGAAGCAGCTGTAAAGAAAGCAGCCGAACAGGCTAAAAGAGCTGGCGGCAAAGCCGTTGTGGTAACAGGTATTCAGGACGTGAATGCACAGAGCTTGGTACTTGAGATCAACGAAGAAGTACTCCACAGTGCGGCCTTTGATCCTGCCCACCCTGTATATATCCGCCAAGGTAATGCCGCTGCCTTCAAGCAGCTCCTAACCGATATGAATGCGGGTAAAGTAGGGGTACTTGTCATGAATAATGTAAATCCATTATATACCCTATCCGCTACCGATGCGATGGCTTTCGAATCTGGACTTGCCAAGGTAGCAACTTCAGTGGATTTCTCCCTCCGTGCCGACGAAACAGCTGTGAAAGCTACTTACCTTGCTGCTGCTCCTCACTACTTGGAGTCATGGGGCGATGTGCGTATGCGTATCGACTATTACTCACTTATGCAGCCTACTATCCGTCCGCTGTTTGACACACGCCAGTTCCAAGAAGCATTGCTCAAATGGAGCGGAAAGGAGGCTAACTACTACGAATATATCAAAGCGTTCTGGAAAGCTAATGTTCTGGCCGAAGGCGATGCTTGGGAAAAAGCCCAACATGATGGCTTCTATCGCAAGGAAGCAGCCTTGCTTGGTGAAAAACCAGAGGCCTTGGATACCACGCCTATGGTAGCTGCCCTTACCGCAGCACCTGCTGAAGGCTTTGAACTAACCCTATATACCAAAACAGGTCTTGGTGATGGACAACAAGCCAACAACCCTTGGCTACAAGAACTACCAGACCCTATCACCCGTGTGTCTTGGGATAACTACCTGACCATGTCCGCCGCCGATGCCAAAGAATTGGGTATCAAGAATTGGCATGTAGCCAATGGCGCCTTGGACGGAGATTATGCCCAAATCCAAGTAGGCGATGTAACCCTCAAAGTACCTGTACTGATCCAGCCTGGTCAGGCCAAAGGTTCTGTAGGTCTCGCTTTCGGTTACGGAAGAAAGGCGGCCATGAAAAAGGAAATGCAAATAGGGGTCAATGCCTATGTCCTTTACAACAATTTCAATAATGTACAACCTGTTGCCTCTATCAAAAAGGCAGAGGGTACCCACGAATATGCTTGTATCCAGCTCCACAATACCCTTATGGGTCGTGGTGACATCGTCAAAGAAACTTCCCTTGAGGAGTTCTTGACCAAGGATGCCCACCAGTGGAACAAAAAGCCTGAAGTATCCTTGGATCACAAGGAAGTAAAAGCAACTTCTGTAACCCTTTGGAAGGAGTTTGACAACTCCACAGGACACTTCTTTAATCTTTCTATTGACCTAAATGCTTGTACAGGTTGTGGGGCTTGTGTGATTGCTTGCCATGCTGAAAACAACGTACCTGTGGTAGGTAAGAGTGAGGTAAGACGCTCCCGCGATATGCACTGGTTGCGTATAGACCGCTACTACTCTTCCGAAGAGACTTTCAAGGGCGATTTGGAAAAAGTAGAAGGTATCGAAGGCCTTAGCGCATCACTCTCTACTTTCGGGGAAATGGAAGTGGCCTCTGATAATCCACAAGTGGTATTCCAGCCTGTAATGTGCCAGCAGTGTAACAACGCTCCTTGTGAGACTGTATGTCCTGTAGGGGCTACTTCTCACGGGGTACAAGGACAGAACCACATGGCTTACAACCGTTGCGTAGGTACTCGTTATTGTGCTAACAACTGTCCTTATAAGGTACGTCGTTTCAACTGGTTCCTATACAGCAATAACAATGAGTTTGACTACCATATGAACGATGACTATGGTAAGATGGTACTCAACCCCGATGTAGTGGTACGTTCTCGTGGGGTGATGGAAAAATGTTCTTTCTGTATCCAAGAAACCCAAGCTGTTATCCTACGTGCTAAGCGTGAAAACCGCGAGGTGAAAGTAGGTGAGTTCAACGATGCTTGTGCTTGTGCCTCTGCTTGTGGTACTGGGGCAATGACCTTTGGGGATATGAATAACCCAGAAGATCCTATCGTAGAACTCAGCAAGAACGACCGTATGTATCACCTCTTAGAGCACATCGGTACCCGTCCTAACGTATTCTATCAAGTAAAAGTAAGAAACAACGATTAATATAGTTAATAATTTTGAGTTTTGAGTGCTTAGTTAGCTAACTCAAAACTCAAAACCCAAAACTCAAAACTAAAAAATATGGCATCGCATTACGAAGCACCTATACGCAATCCACTGATAGTAGGCGACAAGACCTACCACGATGTTACTGTGGATGTAGCGCGCCCTGTTGAGGGGAAAGCCAATCGCCTTTGGTGGATAGTATTCTCAGTAGCCCTCGCTGCTTTCTTGTGGGGATTGGGCTGTATCGTCTATACCGTATCTACGGGGATAGGCGTATGGGGATTGAACAAGACCGTGGGTTGGGCTTGGGACATCACCAACTTTGTATGGTGGGTAGGTATCGGTCACGCTGGTACCCTAATCTCCGCCGTATTGTTACTCTTCCGCCAGAAATGGAGAATGGCCATCAACCGCTCTGCCGAAGCGATGACCATCTTCTCAGTAGTACAGGCGGGTCTCTTCCCTATTATCCACATGGGACGCCCTTGGTTGGCCTACTGGACTGTGCCTATACCAAACCAATTCGGTTCCCTTTGGGTGAACTTTAACTCTCCTTTGCTTTGGGACGTGTTCGCGATCTCTACTTACCTCTCTGTATCCTTGGTGTTCTGGTGGACAGGACTTTTGCCTGACTTCGCTATGCTACGCGATAGAGCGGTAAAACCTTTCCAAAAGAAAATCTATAGCTTGGTGAGCTTCGGTTGGAGTGGTCGTGCTAAGGATTGGCAACGCTTTGAAGAAGTGTCCTTGGTACTTGCAGGCTTAGCTACCCCTTTGGTACTTTCCGTGCATACCATCGTATCCTTTGACTTTGCTACCTCTGTAATCCCTGGTTGGCATACCACTATCTTCCCACCTTACTTCGTGGCTGGGGCGATCTTCTCTGGGTTCTCCATGGTAAATACGCTCCTTATCATCATGCGTAAGGTGTCCAACTTGGAAAACTATATCACCCTACAGCACATTGAGCTGATGAACTTAGTGGTAATGATCACAGGTTCTATCGTAGGTTGTGCTTATATCACCGAGCTTTTCGTAGCTTGGTATTCAGGAGTGGAATATGAGCAATACGCCTTCCTAAACCGTGCCACTGGGCCTTACTGGTGGGCATATTGGATGATGATGTCCTGCAACGTATTCTCTCCTCAGTTCATGTGGTTCAAGAAGCTACGCCGCAGTATCCTCTTCTCTTTCTGTATCTCTATCGTGGTAAATATAGGGATGTGGTTCGAGCGTTTTGTGATCATCGTAACCTCTTTGCACCGTGATTACTTGCCTTCTTCTTGGAGCATGTTCTCTCCTACACTGATTGATATAGGTATCTATACAGGAACCATCGGATTCTTCTTCGTGCTCTTCTTGCTCTATTCACGTACTTTCCCTGTGATTGCACAAGCCGAAGTAAAATCTATCTTGAAGTCTTCAGGAGAAAAATATAAAAAATTAAGAGACACTAACCCTAATAATTCACATTAGTTATGAGTAAGAAAGTAGTACAAGCACTCTATAATGACGATGATGTGCTCCTCTCCGCTGTCAAAAAGGTTCGCCAGGCCAACCTTAAGATAGAGGAAGTATATACACCCTTCCCTGTACACGGATTAGACAAGGCCATGGGACTAAAGCCTACACGAATTGCCATAGCTTCATTCATCTACGGATGTATAGGATTAGTGGTCGCTACCCTTATGATGAAGTACATCATGATTGATGACTGGCCTCGTAACATAGGAGGAAAGCCTAATTTTACTTATATAACCAACCTGCCCGCTTTCGTGCCTATCATGTTCGAGCTTACGGTATTCTTTGCCGCTCACCTTATGGTAATCTCTTTCTACATGCGTAGTAAGCTATATCCTTACAAAAAGGCTGAGAATCCGGATCCACGTACCACCGATGACCATTTCCTTATGGAAGTACAAGCCGATGATAACACCTCTGAGCTTGTCAAACTCCTACAAGACACCGGTGCCGTTGAGGTAAAAATAGCAGATAAAAAAGCAATTCAGATATGAAAAAAAGATATATATTCGCCTTATCCGTAGTCGCCCTTTCGCTTACCGCTTGTTTTCACAAGGATAAGCCGAACTACCAGTATATGGCCGATACCGATATGTATTTCCCTGTAGGCTACGAAACCTACCAAGAGGCGCCCGAAGGGAACAAAGCACTCAAGGGCGGTATGGAAGCACAACTCCCTCCAGAGCATACCATCAAGCGTGGCTGGATGCCTTACCTCTATCCTAATACCAATGAGGGCTATGAGGATGCTAAGGCTAACCTTAAAAACCCGCTTGTAGCCGATAGTCTTGCCTTAGATAGCAATATCAAAGAAGGGGCTGCCCTCTACAATATCTATTGTATGGTGTGCCATGGCGCCGAAGGCGACGGACAGGGTATCCTCGTACAACGTGACAAATATTTGGGCGTGCCTAACTATAAGGACAGAGAGATTACCCAAGGAAGCATCTACCATGTAATCTATTACGGACGTAATGCTATGGGCTCCTACGCTTCTCAGATTACTGAAAAAGAGCGTTGGCAAGTAGCCTTATATGTGGAGCAACTCCGAAACAAACTCATTAATAAATAACCCCTAAGAAGAAGGAATTATGTATTCGTTTTCAAGTAAAATAAAGCTAACAGCTCTCATTAGTATGGTAGTGGGGCTTGTAGCAGTCATATATAGCTTTATAGCGACCCCCAGTTCCGTAGCCGACCTCCATCAGGGGGGCGAAGCAGCTCACGATCCTGCGCATTTGGAACACATGCTTCACATGCTACAGAATAAGCCTTGGGCTGCCCTCTATGTAGCGGCACTCTTCTTTTTGCTCATCAGCTTAGGGGTCTTAGCTTTCTATGCTATCAACCGTGCCGCTCAGGCTGGTTGGGCACCGATTCTCTTTAGAGTAATGGAAGGGATCACAGGTTACCTTCCTATAGGTGCTTTGATTTTCTTTGTATTGCTTGTGTGCTCAGGCCTTCATCTGAACCATCTCTTCATCTGGATGGACCCTCAGGTGGTAGCGCATGACACTATAATACAGGGTAAAACAGGCTACCTGAATGTGCCTATGTTCCTTGTACGTGCTGCCGTGTATCTCTTGGGCTGGATCGCTTACAGACAGATTACTCGTAAGCTCTCCCTCCAGCAGGACGAGGCTACCGATAACCGTCCGTTCATCAAGGCCTTCAAGTGGTCTGCGGGCTTCTTGGTATTCTTCCTCGTTACCGAGTCCATGATGTCTTGGGATTGGGTCATGAGTGTAGATCCGCACTGGTTCAGTACCCTCTTTGGTTGGTATGTATTTGGTAGCTTCATCACTTGTGCTATCGCAGCCATCATCTTGGTTACTGTAACACTTAAAAAGCAAGGCTACTTAGAACATGTCAATGACAGCCACCTCCACGATTTGGCCAAATACCTATTTGGGTTCTCTATTTTCTGGACATACCTTTGGTTCTCTCAATACCTATTGTATTGGTACTCCAATATCCCAGAAGAAGTTACCTATTTCGTAACTCGTTTGCAGAACTTTGAGCCTATCGTTTTGGGAATGTTGGCCATCAACTTCCTCCTACCATTGCTCATCTTGGTTGATTCCGATATCAAGCGCAAACCTTGGGTAGTAGGAACTATGGCTGTAGTGATTCTTATAGGACACTATATGGATTTCTTCAATATGATTATGCCAGCCACCGTAGGACGCGAATGGAGTATAGGAGCTGCCGAAATAGGAAGTTTGTTATTCTTCTTCGGATTATTCACCTATGTAACATTCTACACCCTTACCAAGGCACCATTAGTAGAGAAGCGCCACCCACTCATGGGCGAAAGCGAACACTTCCACTACTAAAATAAGGATATAACAAATAATAAGTAAAAGGTAAAAAGTACTTCACTTTTTACCTTTTATTTCTCTAAGGACTAATCTATTGTCTTTTTCTTTGTATAATTTATCATTTATTGTTGTAGTTCATGTGCAAATACATACATTTCATGCTTAATCTTGTATTTTTTTCTTTCAAATATAAAATTAAATATTATTTTTGCCTTGTAAAATAATAAAAAAGATAAGTATCATGAAAAAGTTGGTTTTATTAGCAGGATTGCTCTTGGTGGGAGCAGCTTGCAGCAAAAATGATGAAGTAAAACAAGATTCAACTGATGATGGAGGTCAAGGAAAAGTAACTACTCCCGTAGCAGAAGCACCTGCTGTATATCCAACAGAGAAACAAGGGGATGACCAAAACTACAGAACAACTACTTATGAGTTGGATGGTAAAAAGGTAAAGAAAGTAGTGGAGGAGACCTATCAAGATGGTCAAAAAAGAGATGACAGCACTACAGTTACAGAAGTTACTTATACTGATAAAAAATACCCCACTAAACTTGTAGAAACAACTAATGGAAATACTCGCCAGTTGGAATACACTTATGACAACAAGAATAGAGTAACTGCTATGGAACTTACCCAAGGTACCAACAAAGAAAAACGTACCTTTGAATATGATGAAAAAGGGCGTGTTACCAAAGAAGTACATACACAACCTGGTGTAGAGCCTATAACTACTGTCTATACCTATCCAGATGATAAAACTGTGGTAGAGAAAAACCCTTCAGATCCTAATAGAACAAAAGTTTATACCTTTGAGAATGGGAATCTTGTAAAGAGTACTTACGAATGGAAAGATGCTAATGGTCAAGTAATGATCTCTGAAACATATACCTATAAGTATGATACTACTATAAAGAATACTGAGGCCTCACTTGAGCGCCAATTGGTGAGGCTGAATTATTTCTACAACCCATTATTTTTCGAAAGAAATAGTAAAAATGTAGTAACTGAGCGTGTATTTGAAGGAGTAGATCATACAATACCTCTACAGCCACGAACCACTACTTACACCTATGAGAAAAATGACAAAGGTTATCCTACTAAAGTAACTGAAAAAGGACAGGGTTATGAAACAGTAACTCTATTAACCTACTAAAATAGATGTTCTTATGAAAAAAGCAATCTTATTAGCAGGTTTGCTCCTTATAGGAGTGGCTTGTAGTAAAAACGATGATAGTAAGCCAGCAGGTAAAGAAGACGGAAAGGTAGAAAAACCAGACGACAAAGGGAAGGATAAGGACAAACCAACTCCTTCTCCAAGTCCATCCCCTTCTCCTGAGCCTTCTCCAAGTCCATCACCATCACCAGCTCCTTGGGAGGTAGATCCAGTATTTCCTAAAAAGGTAAAAACGGGTGATCGTAATTATTATGGCCTTGACACTTACTTTTTTGAAAATGGAAAAGTGGTAAAGATAGAACGAGAAACTTACGATCGGGGACAAAAAATAGAAGGCGAATTGGAGACAACTACAGTTACTTATGCAGGTAAGAAATACCCTTCTGCAGTGGCGTATTCAAGTAAATACTACAATGTCCGATTAGAATATACCTACAACGATAGAAATCAAGTATTGACTGTAAAAAAGACAGAAAATGGTATTACAAAAACAAAAACATTTGAGTATGATGCCAGTGGAAGAGTAGTCAAAGAAAGTAACCCCGATGTTACTTATGTATATACCTATCCTGATGACAAAACAGTCATAAGAACAGAAGCTCTTAGCTATGGAGGGACAAATATCACTACCTATACCATAGAGGGAGGAAACCTTGTAAAGGAAGTATTACAACTCAAAAATGAAAGAGGACTACTAGAACGAACTGTTGTAACAGTATATGAGTACGACCTCAGTATAAAAAATCCTAATCTATCCATTGAGACTAGATTGGTTAAGTCCTATTTCTATGAAAATAAGACTTATTCTCCAGAGACAGTTAGCAAAAATGTATTGACTAAGTGGACTACCACTTCACCTGTTCATGAAGAAAATAGCTCAGCCGTCTTTACCTATCAAGAAAATAATCAAGGCTATCCTACCGAGGTAGAAGAAAGAACCAGTGGTAATACACGTAGCTGGACAGCATACGAATACTAAACCTCTTATTCCATTATATTGATAGTTAAACAATAGTCTTCTGCCATGAGTTCTACCCATGCGCAGAGGACTTTTTTAGCCTTTTCAGCCTGTAGGAGGCATTGACTGTATTGGGTGAAAAATTCGGTTGGATATTGGTCAAATATGAAGAAACTACTCTCTGTCCTAAGATGATGACGAATAGCTATTTCCCCTAAGCAAATATTGGGGAGTGTATAAACAAATATAGCAGGGGAGGGGTAGTAGTTATTGGGGTCTTGTATGGTCTCTTCGTGCCTAAGATCGGTATCTAGACTTGCCGAATGATTGGCAAAAATAAGTGCTAAGCCTTCTTTCTCTTCCGCAGAGAACCCTTCAAGGAGGTATTCTACCCCCAAGAAAGCCAGCTTGCTAAGAGCGTCCATCTTAAAGAATTTGGGATAATCAATTCCTAAATGCTTGTAGGCACCCTTGGCGAAAGTGGAGAAATCTCCACCTAACATCTCAAAAACAAAGGAACCATTAACGATAATGGCTCCTTTATATATCTTACAAGTCTTCATTAACTATTTAGTGCATTGGCTCCAGAGACAATTTCAAGGATTTCGTTGGTAATAGCCGTTTGTCGGGCTTTGTTATAAGTAAGAGTGAGTTCATCACGGAGGGTGGAGGCATTGTCGGTAGCCTTGTGCATAGCCGTCATACGAGCCCCATGTTCGGCTGCTAAGGAATCACGTAGCCCCTTGTATAGCTGTAGCTTGAGATGCTTGGGAATAAGCCCCTCTATAATGGCCTCAGCTGATGGCTCATAGATAAAGTCGCTCTCTTCTTGCTCTTCTTCTGTTGTGAGCTGTAGAGGCAGGAACACCTCTTCGGTGAGAATCTGAGTGGCAACGTTCTTAAAGCTATTATATACTAAGATGATACGGTCATAAGTACCCTTGGTGTAGGCATCCATAAGTTCTTGGGCTAAGTCGGCTACCTTTTGGAAGTCCATACGGTCAAAGAAACCTTCGCAATAGCGACTTACTTTGCCTGTTTTCTTGAGGATATCATTTCCTTTTTTGCCAATAGTGAGTATTTCTACCTCTTTTCCTTCGTATTTTTCCAAAAGGGATAGGGTATGCTTTACCACAGTAGAGTTGAAAGCCCCGCACAATCCCCTATCAGAGGTGATAGCTACCACAAGAATACGCTTTTCTTCCTTTTCATGAGGGAGGAAAGGGTTGGTAGTGCCCAAGGCGCTTTTGAGGGATTTAAGAAGGTTTCCTAAAGTATTGGCGTAAGGCTTCATGGCATGAATAGCCTCTTGTGCTTTTTTGGACTTAGCAGCAGATACCATCTTCATTGCGCTGGTTATCTGCATGGTAGAACTAATTGAGTTGATACGATTACGTATCTCTTTGAGGTTGGCCATAAATAGATATTAAACAGATTCTTTGCGAGTGCAAAAATACGAAAAAATAATGACAAATGACAAATGACAAATGATAAATTTTTATAATGACAAGTGACTAATGAAGCAGGGAGGATTGGTCATTAGTCACTTGTCAATAGTCATTAATTATTTTCCTCCCCAGAAATAGTATCCTATGATACTGATGAACAATATACTGATGATATTGAGCCAAAATCCAGCCTTGAGCATGACTTTCTGAGGAATGAGTCCCGTACCAAAGGCAATGGCATTAGGTGGAGTAGCCACAGGGAGCATAAAGGCACAAGAAGCCCCTATCCCGATGATCATGGCCAAGCCCGTAGGATTTACCCCTAACTGCTCGGCGATGGAAATAAATATAGGTACCAGAAGCGCCGCAGAGGCAGTGTTGGAGGTGAACTCGGTGAGAAATACGATGAAAGTTGATACTAACAATCCTATTATGAAATAGTTCTGCGAACGTATCAGCTCCACGATGGAATCCACCATCGCCTTGCTGGCTCCGGAGGAGGTGAGCACCGCGCTTAGGGTAAGTCCGCCCCCGAAGAGCATCAGTACCCCCCAGTCGGTATTCTCTTGGATTTGTTTCCAGCTTACCACGTTGAACACGCAGACCAAGATAGCCGCAGTCATGGCGATTACACTATCGAAATCGGCTATTTTCTCCAAGCCAAACAAGCCTGCGAGAACTGGGTTGATCTGAGTGGAGAACACCCAGAAGAGTGCCGTAAGGACGAATATAACAATCGCTGCCCACTGTTTTTTTCCTAAGGTTGTTGCTACCTGATGTGTCTGTTCTCCTTTGGGAGAGATAATAGCGTCCTTGAGATTGGGGCGGAAGAAGATGTAAAGAAAGATAATAGTCAGAGGCAGAAGTCCTGCCACAATAG
>CAJZFM010000041.1 GCA_915070235.1 uncultured Capnocytophaga sp.
TATGTGGGTTACTTACAAATAAAATATGAAAAAAATAAAATATGAAAAATGAAAAACTTACCCCTTATATAGAAGAAGCCTATACTATTTTTGCTCCTTATGTTATTGCTCCTCCGTTAACGGTCTGTGATTGTGGAAACTGTATTACTGGGGAGGAAATAAAAGCATTGGTAACTACCCCTTTGCGGGAGCTTTCTCGAGATTTGATAGATACTTATATCAGTGCTATGTTTGAGAGTGAAGACAAGGCAATTATGGAGCTTCGGTATTTCTTACCACGTATGTTGGAACTTCTCTCCCAAGGAGAATCTTTATATATAGATGAAGGCCTTTCCCTATCCAAATGTCATTTTGAGCGCACTCATATATGGAAAGAGGAAGAAATAGCTTTTATGGAGCGCTTTGCAAAAGCTTTTTTTGATGAGGTGCTTGAGGGAGAGAGTCCTCATCTATATAGTTCAGCGGAGGATTGGTTGGTTTGTTTTGGCTTGAGTGGCTTATCTATAACCCCTCTTTTGGATAGCTGGCTTCAACAGGCTGATAAGGTAATGGCATTGTACTACTTTGAGGAGCTTCTTTCTGATAGCTTACGCCCTATAGGAATAGTGTTCAAACATAGTTATTTTAAGGATAAGCGTCCAGAGCTCAATGAGCAGATAACCACTTGGATTACGGCATCTCAGACCCAGCAAACTTTTCTACAAGCTACAGAAAATCTACTCCTTTCTGATACTGTATTAGAAGAGGAAGTATTATTTTCCTTAGAAAACTTGTATAACCAACTAAGGTTAAATGAAAAGTGAAAAATTACCATTGTAACTCTTTACTTACTTAAGAAGAGCAAAATACTTGTATAGTAGAGGAGTTATTTTTTAGTTTTTTTCTTGTAAAGATGTGTTTTGAGTTCTTCGGTACTAATAAAAAAGTTGCCATAACCTTTTTCTGTAAGCCCATTTACAAGTATTTTGTCAGAAGTCCAAATCTTATGTTTTACTTGTAAATGTAAAGCTATAAAAGGATAGTCATCATAATCAATGTCTTCTGTGATAAGTTCCGCCTTTTGAATATTACTTTTTTGCACTTCCTTTTTTATATTGACAATAGTAATCCCCTCTAATAATTCTTTGAAATCAGCCAAGAGCTGTTTTTTAGTTTTTTGATTTTTAAGGCGTTTTACTATATCAGGAATATGTTCTGTAACTTCTGTAATCAGATAATCAGGCACTATATATTGGATCTTTTTTCTTTCTGCTAAAATGGAAGCCGTTTCTCCATTAGGAGAAATCAAGGCACTCATAAAGATGTTACTATCTGCAATGATAATCATACCTATTTCTTTTTATAAGGAATATTAAAATCCTCACATACACGCTTGGTTATGTTATGATTTATCTTTTTAGACAACAACATTGTAAAAGCATAGTCTTCGGGAGACATTTTTTCCTTCTTGGCAGCTTCTACAATTTCATCAGGTGTCCATTTTAATTTTTCAGCAGCTTCCAAAACCTCCTGAGAAAACGCAGGCTTTTTAAGCCCCGTTTTAGCCTTAGCTTTGGTAGGAGCTTTTTCTTTAGGTACTGTTTCTGTAAATTTCACAAAACTAAGTGTTTTCAGATATTCAATAATAGCTAATGCTTGTTTGCTACTATTGTCAATAGTAAAAGTGTAGGCCATAAGATTCTTGTTTTGAGTACAAAGATACAAATTATTTTTTGTAGAGCGCACAAAAATTGTACCAAATAAAAAATCTGTCTATAACTCCTCTTAATATATATTTTACTTTGGTTTAAATTTTGTACCTTTGTACTGCCTAAAAAATAACATTTGATGGATATAGCTCAGTATGTATTGGATTTTGTCAATCAGACCCATCGCTCTATTTTCCTAACGGGGAAAGCGGGGACAGGGAAAACGACTCTGTTGCACCAGATTATCGCCTCTACCTATAAGAATGTCATGGTTGCTGCTCCCACGGGGATTGCAGCACTCAATGCCAAAGGTGTGACGCTGCACTCCCTCTTTCAGTTGCCAATAGCTACTTTTGTGCCTTCTACAGCAGTGGAGATGTCCCTTGCGGAGAATGTAAATGTGGTGACACCCAAAACCCTTATGCAGCGGCAGAAGATGAATGCTTATAAGCGGAAAACGCTTAGGAAATTGGAGCTACTGATTATAGATGAGGTCAGTATGCTACGTGCCGATACCTTGGACATGATCAACACCGTACTGAAATCGGTTAGGGGTTCATCAGCACCTTTTGGGGGCGTACAAGTACTTTTTATAGGTGACTTATTACAGCTCCCACCCGTAGTTAAGCCCCAAGAATGGGAACTCTTGCAGCGGTACTATAAGGGCATCTTCTTCTTTCATTCCAAGGTAATAGAGGAAAATCCTCCCTTGTACTTGGAGTTGGAAAAAGTGTATCGGCAGTCTGATGCTGATTTTGTAAAAATACTCAATCACCTACGTACCAATGAGATAAGTAGGGAAGACATGCAGGTGCTAAAGCCCTATATCCGTCCTTCTTTTAGGCCTCAGCACAACGACGGATATATCACTCTGACTACTCATAACTATAAGGCTGACCAGCTGAATGCAGCTGCTTTTGCCTCTATAAAAGGAAAGGAATACCACTATCAAGCGCAGGTAAAGGGAGATTTTCCTGAGTATCTTTATCCCTTGGACATGCAACTTTCGCTTAAGGTGGGTGCTCAAGTGATGTTTGTTAAGAATGACTTAGAAATACCCAAGCGCTATTACAATGGGAAGATAGGGGAGGTGGTCTATCTCTCGGAGGAAGAGATACATGTAAGATTAGCCGATGAGGATACCATTATAGAAGTAGGCACTTATGTATGGGAGAATGTTCGCTATAAGAGTAAGTCCGATTCGGAGGAGATAGAGCAGGAGGTACTGGGTACTTTTGTTCAATACCCGTTGCGCTTGGCATGGGCTATTACGGTACATAAGAGTCAGGGGCTTACCTTTGACAAGGCAGTGATAGATTTGGAAGATGTCTTTGCTTCTGGACAGGCCTATGTGGCGCTCTCTCGCTTGCGTAGCTTAGATGGACTGGTCTTACTTTCTCCTTTTCAGGACAAGGAACTACATACCTCACAGGATATTATCAACTATGCTGCTCAAAAAGTACAACCCGAATCCATAGAGGGCATACTCTCCAAGGACAAGAAAGCATTCTTGGAGAAGGAAATTCTGCATGCTTTCTCTTGGTTTGAGGTAGCTACCCAATGGAAGATACATGCCAACTCCTATAAGGCGGAGACAGGGAAAAGTCCTAAGAGCCAGTTCAGTAGCTGGGCACAACAGCAGAGTGCGGCCTGTGATGGGATTATACTCCATTCGGAGAAATTCCTCAAGCAGCTCAGGGTTATCTTATCTACGCCTAATTATGATGTACATTTTCTTATGGAGCGCTTTGAAAAGGCTTATGACTATTTCTTTCCTCTATGGGAACGTATAGCTTATGATACTTTCTATACCCATTTTCAGATTAACGGAAAAAAGCAAATGAAGGCTTTTGCCGAAGAACTCACCGCACTGGAGGATATGGTGATAGAACTGATGGTGCGCCTGCTCAAGGATAAGGTTGTCTTCACCTCCTTATTAAATAAATCCCCTGATTCCAATTGGGAGAAAGCAGCCATTAATAAGGCGAATACCTATAGGGAGCGGCTTTTGGAGCGGGTATTGCAACAGTGGCGTGATGATACTCTAAGTGGCAAGCTCTTAGAAGAAGTCCCTGAAGTAGCCCAAAAGAAAGAAAAGAAAGAGAAAATCTCCACCTATGAGCAAACATTGTTATTATGGCAACAAAATAAGTCCATACAAGAGATTGCCGCTGAGCGAAAAATACATGAAAAGACCATCTATGAGCATATGGCTAAACTCGTGGCAGAGGGTAAAATAGCGGTTACAGAACTACTCACCACCGATGAGATAAGTACACTGGAACTTGCTTTTGTACAGATTCCTCCCGATGCTACCCTTACAGCAATCAGGGAAGCTGTTGGAGAAGAATACTCATGGGAGACACTCAAAATATTTAGAGCGCACTATAATAAAGTGAAAAAATGAAAAGTGAAGAATTTACTCTTCACTTTTCGTTTTTTATTCCTCTACAGGGATACTTTTTATGTTGCTTACAATGAAAGTAAGTTTCTCTTCGTTATCAGTATAATCCACCGAGATGGTATCGCCCTTTCTCACTTCACTAAGAACAATCTTTTCGGCGATTTCATCTTCTATATAGCGCTGAATGGTACGCTTGAGCGGACGAGCACCATACTGCTTGTCGTAACCCTTTTCGGCGATAAATTCCTTAGCCTTATCAGTAAGATAAAGGGAGTAGCCGAGTGCTTTCATGCGTTCCAATAGTTTCTCAAGCTCTACCTCTACGATGCCTTTGATATTTTCTTTGTCAAGAGCATTGAACATCACAATATCGTCAATACGATTAAGGAACTCAGGGGCAAAGACCTTCTTGAGGGCACCTTCTACTATGGAGCGCTCATGCTCATCGGCTTGGGAGATCTTGGCAGCGGTGGAGAAACCTACGCCTTGCCCGAACTCTTTTACCTGACGTGCCCCTATGTTGGAGGTCATGATGATAATCGTATTGCGGAAATCCACTTTTCTATTGAGGCTGTCGGTTAGGAATCCATCATCGAGCACCTGCAAGAGCATATTGAAAATATCGGGGTGTGCCTTTTCTATCTCATCAAGCAAGACCACGGAATAAGGTTTGCGGCGTACTCGTTCGGTAAGTTGGCCGCCCTCCTCATGACCTACGTAGCCAGGAGGGGCACCAATAAGGCGAGAGACGGTGAATTTTTCCATATATTCACTCATATCCAAGCGGATTAGCGCATCTTCGGAGTCAAAAAGCTCACGGGCTAAAATCTTGGCTAATTGAGTTTTCCCTACCCCTGTCTGTCCGATAAAGATAAAGGAACCAATAGGGCGGTTTGGGTCTTTTAGTCCTGTACGGTTACGCTTGATAGCCTTGACAATCTTCTGTACAGCTTCCTCTTGTCCTATAACCTTCTGCTGGATGATTTTCTCCAACGAAGAGAGTTTAGTCATTTCGGATTGTTCCATACGAGTAATAGGCACACCACTCATCATGGAAACCACTTGGGCAATATCCTCAAAGCCTACTTCGCTGCGATTTCGCAAAGATTCTTTTTCCCAAAGCTGTTTTTCGGCTTCCAATTGTTCCTTGAGCCTACGTTCTATATCACGATAGTTAGCCGCTTCCTCATAGCGCATTCCCCTTACAGCATCATTCTTGAGCAATTGTATTTTCTCAATCTCTTCCTCTAAGTTCTCCACCTGTTTGGAGACTTTTATTTGGGAGATATACACACGAGCACCCGCTTCGTCCATAGCGTCTAAGGCCTTATCGGGAAGGAATCGGTCAGTGATGTATCGGGTAGTGAGTTTCACACAAGCCTCGATAGCCTCAGGGGTATATTTTACATGGTGATGGTCTTCGTATTTTTCCTTTACATTGTTGAGGATTTCAATGGTTTCCTCATAGGAAGTAGGTTCTATGATAACCTTTTGGAAACGACGTTCAAGGGCACCGTCCTTCTCTATAGATTCACGGTACTCATTCATGGTGGTAGCCCCTATACATTGGATTTCTCCACGTGCTAGTGCAGGCTTGAACATGTTGGAAGCATCAAGGCTTCCAGAGGCACTACCAGCACCCACGAGGGTATGTATTTCATCAATGAATAGGATAACGTCCTTGTTCTGTTCCAGTTCGTTCATGATCGCCTTCATACGCTCTTCGAACTGTCCGCGGTACTTAGTACCCGCTACAAGTGAGCCCAAGTCCAGTGTTACCACACGCTTATTGAACAAGGCACGTGATACCTTGCGCTCAATAATACGCATAGCAAGCCCTTCGGCCACAGCACTCTTTCCTACCCCTGGCTCTCCAATGAGTAAGGGGTTGTTCTTTTTCCTACGGCTGAGAATCTGGGAGACACGCTCTATTTCCTTAAAGCGGCCCACCACGGGGTCAAGCTTACCTTGGCGTGCCATAAGGGTTAAATCCTTCCCAAAATTATCTAAAACAGGTGTATTGGTTTTTTGGTTTGAGTTGTTTTTTTGAGGGGTAGAAGGTGACAAAATGTCAGATTTTTCATCTTCATCGTCATCTTCGTAGGCGTACGAATTTAGAAAAGTGCGTTCGTCTTGTTTTTTCTCATTATTAATCATCTCAAACTGTTGTCTCACATTCTCGTAATTAATCTTTTCTTGATTAAGGAGCTTAGTGGTTGGATCACTATTATTTCTAAGGATACACAAGAGCAGATGAGCGGTCTTGATTTGGTCATTCTTGAAACTTTTTTGTTCAAGGACAGTGGCCTTCATCGCATTTTCTGCCTGTAGGGTAAGGGGGATACTCTTCTCAAGCTGAGAGGCAGCCATATCTGAATAGGAATTGATAGAATTGGCAAGTGATTCCGTTTTTCTCTGCAAGGTAGGTATGTTAGCATTCAGGGCAGCGAGCACTTCAAAAGCACTTCCATCCGTTTCTTTAAGGATACCCAATAGCAAATGCTCTGTCCCTACCACACTATGTTTCATACGGATAGCTTCAAGCTTTCCCGTATTGACTACATTTTTTACTCTTGGTGAAAAGTTATCGTTCATAAATAGGGTTGTCCTTTATTGTGGGGCTAAGTTATGATTTTTACTTCATATGGCAAAAATAATGCCACGATTTTTTTGTCAGTTTATCCCACTTTAACAAGCATAGACTGGGTTTGTTAAAGTAATTAGTGATTGGGGACTTATTTTAAGTTTTGCAAACTCTTCTGTAGCGTCTCAATCTTGGCCAAGGCATCGGCTTCTTTTTTACGCTCTGTCTCTATTACTTGTGCAGGAGCAGAGCTGACGAACCTCTCGTTGGAGAGCTTAGCACGTACCGATTTTAGGAATCCTTGTACATGAGCGAGTTCTTTTTCCAATTTCTTGATTTCTTCCTCTACATTGATCTTGTCCAAGATAGGAACAAAGTATTCATTGGCCTTTACACGGAAGGAGACAGCACCTTCCACAGCAGTATCTGTATAGGAAATAGTAGGGATATTACCCAATTTCTGAATAATACTATCCCAATGAGTAGGCATCTGCTCACTATTAATTACCGATAGGCTGATTTCGTCCTTGAAAGCAATGTTTTTCTCCTTGCGAATGGTACGTACGCTAGAGATAACCTCCTGAACAAACTCAAACTCAGCCAAGATACCCTCGTCAAAAGCCTTTTGCTCAGGGTAAGAGGCCACTATAAGGGCTTCTTGAGGGGTTCTTGGAGCTATTTGTTGCCAAATTTCTTCGGTAACAAATGGCATGAATGGGTGTAAGAGCTTTAGGTTATCCTCAAATAGCGCAATTACCTCTGTAAGAGTTTGGTTATCAATAGGTGCTCCATAAGCAGGCTTGATAATCTCCAAGAGCCATGAGCAGAAATCGTCCCATACAAGTTTGTATATTTTCATCAACGCATCGGAGATACGGTATTTGCTAAAGTCGTCTTCAGTTTCACTCAGTACCTTTTGGAATCGGGCATTGAACCATGCAATAGCCCTTTTGGAGTGGTCAGGCTGAGGAATATCGGCTGTTTGCCAACCTTTGACAAGGCGGAAAGCATTCCATATCTTATTGGCAAAGCCACTGCCTTGTTGGCATAAGGCTTCGTCAAAAAGCAAGTCATTCCCCGCTGAAGAAGACAGGAGCAAGCCCACACGTACTCCATCGGCACCAAAGTCTTTGATCAGTTGTAAGGCGTCGGGGGAGTTGCCCAAGGACTTGGACATTTTGCGGCGGAGCTTATCCCTTACCAGTCCTGTGAGATATACATTGGTAAATGGTTTGTCACCAGCAAACTCATAGCCTGCGATGATCATTCTGGCCACCCAGAAGAAGAGAATATCAGGCCCTGTAACTAAATCCTGAGTAGGGTAGTAATACTTGAAATCCTTATTCTCAGGGTCTAAAACACCATTGAATACACTCATAGGCCAAAGCCATGAGGAGAACCAAGTATCCAGTGCATCTTCGTCTTGGTGTAGGTCGTCCAAGGTAAGGGCAGGATTATGGCTCTTTTCTTTAGCTAAAGTTAAGGCTTCTTCTTTAGACTCAGCCACGACAAAGTCTTCTTTGCCAGAGCCATAGTAGTAAGCAGGAATCTGTTGTCCCCACCAGAGTTGGCGAGAGATATTCCAGTCGCGAACATTCTCCAACCAGTGACGGTAAGTATTGTCAAAACGCTTAGGATAGAGCTTGATTTCCTCGGTTTCTAAAACAGCCTTAAGCGCAGGCTTTACCAGCTCTTCCATCTTGAGGAACCACTGGTCTAAGGGACGCTGTTCCACTACCGCACCTGTACGTTCGGAGGTGCCTATATTATTGGTATAGTCTTCTGTTTTGGAAAGAAGAGCATTGGCTTCCAATTCTTTAACAATTTCCTTGCGTACTACGAAGCGGTCTTTGCCTTGGTAGTGCTTGCCATGTTCGTTGAGCTTACCTTCGTCGGTGAAAGTATCTAAGATAGGCAATTGGTGTCTTAGCCCTATTTCATAGTCATTGATATCATGGGCAGGGGTAATTTTCAATGCTCCTGTACCAAACTCCATATCCACATAGTCATCTTGGATAATAGGCACGGCACGTCCTACCACAGGGACAATTACTCTCTTGCCTTGTAGGTGCTTGTAGCGCTCATCATTAGGATTGACACATACGGCCACGTCCCCAAAAATCGTTTCAGGACGAGTGGTGGCCACTGTAAGAAATTCGTCAGAGTCCTCTACCTTATATATAAGGTAATAAAGCTTTCCGTTTTGTTCCTTGTAGATTACCTCCTCATCGGAAAGGGTAGTCTTGGCCTCTGGATCCCAATTGACCATGCGATAACCACGATATATATACCCCTTATTATATAGCTCTACAAATACTTTGATCACGGAGCGATATAGCTCATCGTCCATAGTGAATTTGGTGCGATTCCAGTCACAAGAGCAGCCCAATTTCTTGAGTTGTTCGAGGATGACACCCCCGTACTGGTGCGTCCATTCCCAAGCGTGCTTAAGGAACTCCTCACGCGAGAGGTCACTCTTTTGGATACCTTGTTCCTTGAGCTTGGCCACCACCTTGGCTTCGGTAGCGATAGAGGCATGGTCGGTACCAGGCACCCAACAAGCATTGAAGCCCTTGAGGCGTGCACGGCGAATGAGCACATCCTGTATGGTATTGTTCAGCATATGCCCCATGTGTAACACTCCAGTTACGTTGGGAGGGGGAATAACGATGGTGTAAGGTACTCGTTTGTCGGGAATTGAGCTAAAAAATCCGTGCTCCATCCAGTAAGCATACCACTTAGTTTCGAAGTTCTCAGGCGAATATTTTGTCGTAATTTCCATTTTTGGCATGATATTTGTTAGTGTATAAATGTCTCGTGATTTAATGAGGGGACAAAATTAAAAAAAAAAAATTACATTATATATTTGTTTTTGAAAAAAGTATTGTAATTTTGCACCCAGTTAAAGCGAAGAAACTAAATAGTAATTATAAATTAAATTTTTAAAACAATGAAAAAAATCTTATTTTTTCTACTTGCTGTAACATTCGGATTTGTTGCACAAGCACAAAACAAAGCAGAAATCAAGTTTGTTACCGAAGAAATTGACTATGGTACAATCAAACAAGGAGCTGACGGAGTTCGAGTATTTGAATTCAAGAACACAGGTAAGGCTCCACTGGTAATCTCAGGCGCAAATTCAAGCTGTGGATGTACAGTACCTTCTTATCCTAAAGATCCTATTGCACCAGGTGCAACAGGAAAAATAGAAGTAAAATATGATACACAACGTGTAGGTGCTATTGCTAAAACAATCATGGTTACTTCTAATGCTACAGATACCCCTAGTGTTGCCCTTAGAATTAAAGGTAAAGTAGAGGCTAATAACTAAGGATTAGATTTTTTAATTAGTTAATAATGTTCTAAAGCTGTCTCTTCGCAGAAGAGGCAGCTTTTCTTACAAAAGAGAAGATATGAAGCGAAATGAAAATATCGTATTGCTCTCTCGCGATCACCATTTCGGCCTACTGCATGTGTGGAAGATCAAGCAAGGTCTCAGCAGAGGAATCGCCCCAGAGCGTATTGCTGCCTATATAGCCTTTCATTGGCAACATAACCAGCAGGCACATTTCTTAGAAGAAGAGCAATTCCTCTTTCCCTATATCAAGAACGAACTGATAGACCAAGCCCTGAAGGAACATGAGCAAATCCGACAGCTCATAGCCCAGTGTGCAATTGCCCCTACAGAGGCACTACTGACCCAATATATGGAGCTACTTACTGCACATATTCGCTATGAAGAGCGAGTTCTCTTTCCTTATATGGAGCAAAACCTCTCCGATAAGACCTTATCCGAAATAGGAAAAAACCTCAGCGCAGAACATCATACTGAGGTAGAAGAATACCCAGATGCCTTTTGGCAATGATTTGCTAAAAAATAGAATTATTTCAAAGAAAATAGTTATCTTTGCACCCTTAAAAATAAGTATATGATATTACCTATTGTAGCCTATGGAGATCCTGTCCTTAGAAAAGTATGTGATATAGTACCAGAAGATTATCCAGCACTTGATAAGCTCATAGAGGACATGTTCCAAACCATGTATCACAGCAATGGTGTAGGACTGGCTGCGCCCCAAGTAGGGCTGGCTATCCGTCTCTTTGTAGTAGATACGGTAGGCTTTGCTGAAAATGAAGATCTTACCCCAGAGGAACAAGCATATCTGAAAACCTTTAAGAAAGCTTTTATCAACGCTAAAATCCTCCAAGAGGAGGGCGACCCTTGGGCTTTTAACGAAGGTTGCCTAAGTATCCCTGGGATAACAGAAGACGTTCGCCGCAAACCTACCCTTGTGATAGAATACCAAGATGAGCATTTTGTAAAACATACCGAAACCTTCTCAGGCCTTGTAGCACGTGTTATACAACACGAATATGATCATATAGAGGGAATCCTATTTACCGATCATCTTTCCTCTTTTAAGAAGCAACTACTTAAGAACAAGCTCAATAATATAAGTAATGGCAAGATAAAGGTAGGTTATAAAATGAGATTTTTTGAAACCAATAAGAAAAGAACCCGTTAAAAATATACTATAAATGAAATTAAATCAAATATTGACTATTTCAGGGAAGCCAGGTCTCTACCAGCTACAATCCCGCACACGTACAGGATTCTTAGCACTTTCACTTCTTGATGACAAGCGCATCAGTATCGGTCTGAGAAGCAATGTGAGCCTACTTTCAGAAATTGCGATTTATACTTTGGAGGGAGAAAAACCTCTTGAGGAGATATTTACAGCTATCAAGGAGAAGGAAGAGAATAACAAAACCAAGATTTCTCACAAAGCACCCGATGCCGAATTGGAGGCTTATTTCTTTTCAGTGGTACCTAACTATGACGAAGATAGGGTATACCCAAGCGATATAAAAAAGATTATCCAGTGGTATAACCTACTGATAGATAAAGGATTCTTAGATAATGACGAATGACAAACGACTAACAACTATTAGGATTAGTCACTAATCACTAATCGTTAGTCATTAAAAAAAGGGGCACTTTGTAAGGGCGGAGAAAAACGCCTTTGCAAGGTGCATTTGTTTTGTAGGCAAAAAAGATGAAAAAGCTCTAATATTTTTGTTTTTTTGAAAATAAAACCTTAATTTTGCAACAATGAAAGCGAATGGACATTTTTTCTCAAAGCACACTATAGGAATGCTCTTTTGTATAGTATTGGCAGCTCTTACATGGCTGGTAGGAACACTATCTAAGCAAGCCA
>CAJZFM010000042.1 GCA_915070235.1 uncultured Capnocytophaga sp.
AAAAGAGGCTAATTTATTTTTCTAAAATAGCGGCTATCTTACGTAAAATATCTTGTAAAGAAATAGTTGTTATGGATTTTTCATAACCTTCGGGATATTTATTTCCAAAAACCGAAGTAGGCACCAAGGGGTACTGCTGTCGGTCAGCAACAAGGCAATACTCCTGAGGCTGGCCATAGGGGGCAAAGCCTGCGTAAGGGTGCGTAACCCCCCACAGAGTAAGGGTAGGTACCCCATAGTTGGCCGCCAAGTGGGCATTACCACTGTCCATAGCCAGCATAAGGTCTAAGTGCGCGATCAAGGCCAACTCCTCCGCAAAAGAAAGACGGCCTATCATAAGTTCTACATTGGGATAAGCAGGCAGAGTATTCACTAATATTTTTTCTCTTGTTCCTCCTCCAAAAATAAATAGTTTGCCCTTGGGATAGCGCTCGGAGAGTGCTGCTATAACCTCTTTCATTTGCTCAAAAGGGTATTCCTTGCCCTTGTGAGAGGCAAAAGGAGCGATTCCTATATTGGTATCTGCACTCAGCAGCGTCTTAATCGGCTCTGTAAGAGTTGGTTTAGGTGAGAAATAATCCTTATCCCACACAATGGAGTAGCCTAAGCGCTCGAATACTGCTGCATACCGCTTATATGAAGGTAGTAGAGGGGTGAAAACCTTATTCTTACTACGAGTAAGTGCCTTTTTTTCTCGCCTACCCTTATCTATTTGTACAAAAGGAATGAAGGTAAGAGAGAAGAAGAACTTTAAGACATTCGTTCTCAGCACATTGTGTAGGTCAGCCACTTGGGTAATTCCTTGCCCTCTTAAGGCCTTGAATAACCGATAGAGGCCTCTGATACCTTTGTGAGTGCCCTTGGGATCTATAGGAAAAATCGTGGTGCGAGGCAAGTGGGCAAAGAGCGGTGCAAAGAGCGGACGGGTAAGGATCGTAAGTGTAAGCTGTGGGTACTGGGTGGTAAGTGCATTGAGCACAGGCAAAGAGATTGCCACATCGCCCATGGCAGAAAGACGAATAACCAGCAGGTGGTTGGAGGCGTTATTTTTCATCGGTTGAGCGGATTTCAACTAAGATAGGACAATGATCACTATGCTTGGCCTCTGGCAGTATAGCAGCTCTTACCATACGAGCGACTAAGGGTTTGGCTACCAAGCAATAGTCTATACGCCAACCCTTGTTATTATTGCGAGCATTGGCGCGGTAGCTCCACCAAGAGTAATTGTGTGGTTCTTTGTTAAAAAAGCGGAAACTATCCACAAACCCACTCTTGAGAAAATCGTCTAACCACTTGCGCTCCACTGGCAAAAAGCCCGATACATTGGCATTGCGCACAGGGTCGTGAATATCAATCGCCTCATGACAGATATTGTAATCCCCACAGATAACCAGGTTGGGGCGCGTCTGCTTGAGTGTATTGATATACTGCTGAAAATCAGCCATAAACTGTAGCTTGTGATCCAATCGGTCAATATTTGTCCCCGAAGGTAAGTACAGGCTCATGACCGAAAGATCGCCATAGTCTGCACAGAGGATACGCCCTTCCTTGTCCATATAGTCTATCCCTGAGCCTACCTCCACATGGGTAGGCTGAATTTTGGAGAGAATTGCCACCCCGCTGTATCCTTTCTTCTCAGCTGAGTGGAAATAATGATAGGTGTAGCCTGCTGCCTCCAAAGGTGCCAAGTCTATTTGACTCTCCAAGGCCTTGATTTCCTGCAAGCAGATCACATCGGGATTGGCAGCAGAGAGCCATTCTACGAATCCTTTAGTCATGGCGGCACGAAGCCCATTTACATTATAAGAGAATATTTTCATAAGATAATTTGTTACTTTGATAATTTACCAATTACTCCTTGGTTAATTGGCTAATTAGTTAATTCGTTTTTTTCTTTGATATGAAATTTGTATCTTTGCCACGCTTAAGCAACATATACTATTTAAAAGCATTATTTATGGCAAAAATCAAATACTATTACGATCCCGAAACACTCTCTTTCAAGCAAATCAATAACCGAAAGAGACGCCTGAAGTATATGTTTTTTTTCTTACTGTCTTCTTTTCTCTTTGCCCTGATTATAGTAGTCATTCTCTATAATATCAACTTCATGCAGACACCTAAGGAGCTTTCTCTAAGACGGGAGTTGAAGGAAAATGAAACACAGTTTGCCATTCTCAACCGAAAAATGCAGCAAATGGAAGAGGTATTAGACCATATTGCCGACAGAGACAATACCCTTTACCGTACTTATTTTGAGATGACCCCTATCCCCGATGCTCAGCGAAAAAGCGGCTTCGGAGGAGTGAACCGATATGAAGACTTAGAAAAATATACCAACTCTACACTGCTTATTGATATGACTAAGCGCCTTGAATCCTTAGAGAAACAATTAGCCATACAATCTAAATCCTTGGACGATATTGCCGCCTTGGCCAAGGAGAAAGAAAAACTCCTACAATCCCTTCCTGCTATTCAGCCCGTACAGAACAAAGACCTCAAGCGTATGGCATCGGGCTATGGATTCCGTACCGACCCCTTTACCAAGGTCAGAAAATTCCACTATGGCATGGACTTTTCTGCCCCCACTGGTACTTCCGTCTATGCCACTGGCGATGGGGTGGTTACCCGTGCTGATAACAATTCCTCTGGTTATGGAGAGCATATTCGTATAGACCATGGTTATGGCTACGAGACCCTCTATGGACACCTCAGCCAATACAATGTACGCCCAGGACAAAAGGTAAAACGTGGTGATGTGATCGGCTTTGTAGGGAGTACAGGCCGCTCTGAGGCGCCTCACTTACACTACGAGGTAAAGAAAAATGGCGAACACCTCAACCCAATCAACTTCTACTATGGTAGTCTCTCTGCCGAGGAATATGCCGAAATGCTTAAGAAATCTAACCAAGGCAACCAATCCTTAGACTAATGGAAATCCCTAACCAAAAGCGCTACTACTCCATAGGCGAATTGGCCGAAGCCTTTGGGGTGAATACCTCCAAAATTCGCTTTTGGGAAAAGGAATTTGACTTCCTTTCACCCTCCAAAAGCCTATCAGGCACCCGACGCTATACCCAAAAAGATATAGAAAACTTCCGCTTGGTCTATCACTTAGTAGAAGAAGAGGGCTATACCTTAGAGGGTGCTAAGACCAAACTCAAAAACCAACCCAAGCAACTGCTCTCCACCGTTGAAATCATAGACAAACTCAAGGCTATCAAAGAACAATTGGTGGCTATCAAAAATGAACTATAAGTTCTCTCTCCGTTCCAATAGTGCTACATTTTCAATATGATAGGTCTGGGGAAACATATCTACTGGGCGTATCTTGACCACTCGGTACATAGGTGCCATCAGCGCCAAGTCTCTGGCTTGGGTGGCACTGTTACAACTCACATAGACCACCCGCTGAGGAGCAATCCTGAGAATCTGAGCTACCACATCCTTGTGCATACCATCACGAGGGGGATCGGTAATAATTACATCGGGGGTACCATGGGTGGCGATAAACTCTTCATTGAAGATACTTTTCATATCTCCTACAAAAAATTCCACATTGTCTATCTGATTGTCATGTGCATTCTCCTTGGCATCGGCTATGGCTTCTGGTACAGCCTCCACTCCTATGACTTTCTTAGCTTTTCTGGCCACAAACTGGGCTATGGTACCCGTTCCTGTATAGAGGTCATAGACGAGCTCTTTCCCTGTTAGTGCCGCAAAATCACGGGTAACCTTATAAAGCTCATAAGCCTGAGTGGAATTGGTTTGAAAAAAAGACTTGGCATTGATCTTAAATCGCAAGCCTTCCATTTGCTCATAGATAAAGTCTCGCCCGTGGTAACATACCACCTCTTGGTCGTAAATGGTATCATTGGGCTTGTTGTTTATGATATATTGTAAGGAGGTGATTTGTGGAAATTGTGCCAAGAGATAATCCAATAGTTGCTCCCGTTCGTGTTGCTGTTCCTCTAAGAACTGGATAACCACCATCAGCTCGCCTAGGGAAGTAATACGTATCATAATAGTACGCAACCAACCTGTATGGGTTCTGGGATTGTAGAAGGTATACCCTTGGGAGAGCGCATAAGCTTTCAGCGTATTGCGAATGGCATTGGACGGATCTTGCTGGAGGTGGCACTTATGAATATCCAACACCTTGTCCCACGCCCCTGCTATATGAAAGCCCAAGCCATTGCGACTGTCTATAGTCTCTTTGGAAGCTATCTCTTCAGGGGTAAGCCAGCGGGTTTCGCTAAAGGAGAATTCTATTTTATTGCGATAAAAATACGGCTTTTCACAACCCAAAATAGGTAAAGTCTCCTCTGGAACTATCCCTCCCAAGCGCTTGAGGTTATTGACCACCTCTTGTTGCTTATAGAAGAGTTGGCTCTGGTAATTCATATGCTGCCATTGGCAACCACCACAATAGGTAAAGTGCTCACATACAGGTGTCTCCCTCTGTGGTGAATACTGGTGAAACTTTACCGCAATTCCCTCATAGAACGCCTTTTTTTTCTTAGTAACCTGTATA
This sequence comes from uncultured Capnocytophaga sp., assembly GCA_915070235.1. Classification (GTDB taxonomy): domain Bacteria; phylum Bacteroidota; class Bacteroidia; order Flavobacteriales; family Flavobacteriaceae; genus Capnocytophaga. Next base: position 4,535 of record CAJZFM010000042.1, read on the forward strand.
TCCACTACATCTTCAGGGACAGCATTTTCAACAAAGATGACACGCCCATCGGGAGCGTGTGCGATGCTTTTACCTTTGGCTCCCGCATCGGTAATGGTAATATTTTCTAATAAGAGTGGTTTCTTTTCTTTTTTCATTCTTTAGAAGACAGATTTTAGGGGTTAGACAACTGCTAACCCCTATTGGTATTATCCTAAATAAGTTTTAAGGATTTTACTTCTTGAAGTGTGTTTGAGTCGGCGAATGGCCTTCTCCTTGATTTGTCGCACACGCTCGCGGGTCAGCTCGAAGGTCTCCCCTATTTCCTCAAGAGTCATAGGGTAGTTTTCCCCAAGCCCAAAGTAGAGACGTATCACATCGGCCTCACGTGGGGTGAGGGTTTCTAAGGCGCGCTCTATCTCTGTTTTGAGCGATTCGTGCATGAGTTCCTTATCAGGATTGGGGGACTCTCCACTGCGCAACACATCGTATAGGTTGGAGTCTTCCCCTTCTACCAAAGGAGCGTCCATGGAGATATGTCTGCCCGAATTCTTCATGGATTCTTTTACATCATTGACCGACATATCCAGTTCCTTTGCGATTTCCTCAGCCGAAGGCACACGCTCATGGGTCTGTTCCAAATAGGCATAAGTCTTATTGATCTTATTGATAGAGCCTATTTTGTTCAGCGGCAAGCGGACAATGCGCGACTGTTCTGCCAAGGCCTGCAAGATAGACTGGCGAATCCACCATACCGCATAGGAGATGAACTTGAACCCACGTGTCTCATCAAAACGCTGGGCGGCCTTAATCAGTCCCATATTCCCCTCATTGATAAGGTCAGGCAAGGTAAGTCCTTGATTCTGGTATTGCTTGGCTACAGAGACCACAAAGCGCAAGTTGGCCTTAGTGAGGCGTTCAAGAGCGATCTTATCTCCTGCCTTGATACGTTGGGCAAGTTCTACTTCCTCATCGGCAGAAATCAAATCCACCTTACCAATCTCTTGTAAGTACTTATCCAAAGAGGCTGTTTCCCTATTGGTAACCTGCTTGGTGATTTTAAGCTGTCTCATTTATAGTGATCAATTATAATTGTTAGGGATTAGTATTTAATTATTAGTCATTAGAGAAATGTCATTAACAAAAATCATTCCAAATTATAGTTTGTTAGCCGTATTTAACCTACGATACTTATAATATAACTATATTTAACCTTACCGCCCTCTTTATAACTCATTTTTTTGTGTTTGGCAGGAAAAGTGTCAGATTCGCTGACAGCATCTTCAAGAAAAAATGTCAGTTGGGTATCTATGACATTTTCTCCGTTTTTATTTTGTTTAGTGAAAAAAAAACGTATCTTTGTAGCTTAGAAATACAGCTATTATTTTCATCATGCTTATTGCACCTTCTTTATTAGCGGCAGATTTTGCTAACTTACAGAGAGATATTGAAATGGTTAATCGCAGCCAAGCCGATTGGTTTCATATAGATATTATGGACGGCCTATTCGTTCCCAACATCTCCTATGGAATGCCTGTGGTCAAGGCTATCAAGACACATGCCCAAAAACCCTTGGACGTACACTTGATGATTGTAGATCCTGACCGATATATCTCTGAGTTCGCTCGCTTAGGTAGCTATACCCTCTCGGTACATTACGAGGCTTGTACCCACCTGCATCGCACCCTTCAAGCTATAAAGCATGAGGGTATGCTCGCAGGAGTTGCGCTAAATCCTCACACTCCTATCCACGTATTGGAGGATATCATCACTGAAGTGGATTTGCTGCTTATCATGAGTGTCAATCCTGGTTTTGGTGGGCAATCCTTTATAGAAAATACCTACAAAAAAGTATCTCAAGCTAAGGAATTGATCCTCAAATCTCATGCCAAAACTTTGATAGAGGTGGACGGTGGAGTCAATGCCCAAAATGCTCCCAAATTGGTAAGCGCTGGTGCCGATGTACTGGTGGCTGGAAATTTTGTTTTCTCTGCCTCCGATCCTGAGAAAACCATTGCTGAGCTGAAAAAAGACTAACAACCTATAAAACATATGTTTCTACACTTATATTTGAACTAAAACATAAAAGACTAAAATATGGAAATAGAACAAGGGTATAAAATACAAGCTGCTCCACAGTGGGCAGATACCTTAACCAACGAACAGATCATCAAGCTGTGTGAAGATTCTCCTTTCGCTACAGAACAAATAGAGGAAGGAAGAGATTTCTGCTATCTACTCAACAAATATTATTATGTAGATGATCAGCAAAATGCGGATTATGCCCTCATGGCTTATACCCTTACCCAACCTGAAAACTTAGAACGTGCCTCTGTGGGCGATATGGTCTTGGAGGAAAATGAGTGTTATGAGATTCATCGTATTGCAGTGATACGTGAGGGCGAGTATATAGATAAGCTCCCCGATACCAATATCAAAGTACTTGACAATGAAAACAATAGCAACGGAGGCGTACTGAGTAAGTCTAAGAAAATAAACGTCTCTATCCGTGACCTTCGCCTCTACGATATCTTGATCTTGGAAGATACTCGTACAAAAGTGTTTTCTGAAAAAGAGTTTGTACGCCGTGATTTTGTAAAGCATATCTACCTGACTCCCGATACTTATTGGGCGTATGGAAAGTACCATTACAAATTTATCAATAACCGAGAGAAAAAAGTGGCCTATAAGCGCTTTTTCTTCCGCGATAGTGAAGGAAATGCCATAGAACAGCCCGTTGAGTACTTGGAAAAAGGTGGGGTGTTTGAGATAGAACACACCAACTATATCAATCCCGTGGATCCCAATCGGGAGATCTTTCCTTTCATTGATTTCGCTACCGAAAGCACTTGGAAAGAGCTCTCCAACTACATCTATCCCTTGTATGAGGACGTACTGAAACAGTCCGACCTCAGAGCCTTTGCCCCTGAGCTGGTAGAGAAGTTAGACCAACTACCTTCCTTAGACGAACAGATGCAGTTCGCCATTGAGTACGTACAGAACAACATCTATTATACTTACAATGCGGATGAGATGAACGGACACAAGCCTCAAGAGCCTGCTATCACCTTTCAAAACAAGCAGGGCGATTGCAAGGCAAAATGTGTACTGCTCAAGACAATACTTGATTACTTGGAGGTAGATTCCTCTATCGTGCTTGTCAATTACAATGCAGATTTTTACCTGAAGTATTACCTGCCTTCGTTGCTATCATTCAATCATGTTATCGTAAAAATAAACCACCATGCCAAGGATTATTTCATAGATGCTACCTCTCGCAACGAATTCGGCCGCTTGGAGAAACGCACCGTGCTAAGCTTCTGCCACTACATGGAAATCAAGGAAAATGCAAGCCTCCAAGTACGAGCAGCTACTTTCTTTGACCTGCCTTGTATTGATGAACATGTAAAGGTCGTGGTAAATGGTGATAAAGGAAAAATAAGTCTCAATACCACCTATCGCTACAACCGCGCCAACAATATGCGCAATTATTTCAAGCAGACCAACAAAAAAGAACTCATTGACGGCTGGAACCGCTTCCTCTTCTATAACCTCAATTATATCAATGACAGAAGTGAACAGGATATCCGTGAGATTTTCAAGGATGCTAGTATCAAGATAGAAAAGGACGACAAGCAAGAAAACGAACTGACCATTGCCTACGAGGCCACTATCCTAAAACCTTACTTTACCAAGGAAGGACGAGAGTTTCTCATGTACTTTGATCATTCGGTACTCAAGAAAGACTTGCTTGATTTCCGCCATAAGGATAGCAGCTATTGGCATAACTATGACAGCGAACACTATATCATAGAGCTATATGCCGATAAGCCTATTGATACCAAAGAGAAATACACCATTCAGGAATTGGATATCAGTAATGATTATTTTACTTATAAAAGCAAAAAAACTATTGATAAAACTTCTGGAAAAGTAGAAATTTCCTATAATCCACTCACTAACATAGAGATTACACTAGATAAGATCCAAGAGCTTAAGGACGATTACAATCGCATCGGTGATAGTAACTTTGGCTTAGGCATTGATATACTTCCCAAAGGACTTTGGGGCAAAATAAAATCTTTGTTTAGTTAAATCTTTATCCATGGTTAATTAAAAAACTACCTCTTTGTGAGAGGTAGTTTTTTAGTATTTATACTTTTTTAGAACTGATACTTCAGCCCGACATTCCAAGTACGACCGAAGCCAAAGAAGACTCTATTTCTCACGTCTATCCCCTTGTAGGTATCAGTGGTTCTGTTGTCTATAGCTTGGTTAGTAGTGGATTCCGCTATATAAGTGGTATCCAAGATATTATTTACATTGGCCAAAACTGTAATGGCTTGTCTCTTTCCGAAAGGATATTTGTAAGAAACTCCTCCTTCAAAAAGGCTATAATTTGGAAGTTTAAGGCTATTGAGGTTAGGATTATTAACCATAGCAGTAATGTCCATTCTTGCATATAGGTTATTGACATAGTGCCAACTTAGATCTATGTTGAGGTTCTCAATAGGAGTTATATCTACCCCAAGGTTAGCTGTCATATGAGCCGACTCCCCTACTTTGATATTATCTAAATTAAGGTCAAACTCAGGTGAGCGCTTACCTGTGAGTATGTATTCGCTATTATCTGCTGAAAGGAATGTACGCACATTGGATTTACCTTGGTAATACCAATCTCCTGCGGAGAACATAGCTATAAACTTAAGGTAGTCATTCATACGATAAGAGGCATCTACCTCTATTCCTTGGTGCACTTCCCCCACTCCATGTAGCTCTACAAAATACTGAGTGTTTCCATCCCACTGATTATCACGACGGATATAGCGATCTTTCCAAGCGGTACGATATAGGTTCACATTAGCAGCCAAGTTTTCCATCTTGAAGCCATAGCCCAATTCCAATCCGAAGATTTTTTCATTGGTAAGCCCTGTATTAAGGAAGTTTTTATAATTAGGATACACCGCATCAAAGAAAGGCTGACGAGAGTAATAGCCTATATTGACAAATACATTGTGGTGTTTGTCTATGTTATAGTTAGCTCCTCCCTTCACATTGTATCCTGGGATTCCCTTATAGGAAGTGGCCTCTGGCATAGCGGTCTCTGGTCGGCCTCTAAGGGCAAGCGTACCAGGTTTTGTAAAGAGATCTATACGTTGGAAAGACTGTATAGAACTTGACCACTGTACAAAAGCAGAGAGCTTATCATCGGTATATTCCACTTGACCAAAAGCACCCATCCAGCGTACATTTCCGTCATTCCTATAGGTAATTTGATCATCTAAGGGATCTATACTACCTCCAAAAGGATTAAAATTAGGCTTATCGGAAAGTATATAAGAAATATGGCGCGGATGAGAAAGATTTTTATTAGAACTATCAGAATAAAACTCTGCTCCTAAGAGACTACTTGGGACTTCATAGTGGTAACCTTTGTAATAACGACCGTCAAGCCCTACACTAAAAGAAAGTTTGTCAGAGAGTTTATGACTAAAATTGGTCAAAAAGCCAAACCAGTTATGGGAATTCACCGCTGCCTTACGAGCAAACCCTTCAGTTATACCATAATCTCTATTGTTATTAGGATTGGTAACATTCCTTCTTGCATTGGCTACATAAGGTGTCCCATGAGTAGCTACTGACTGACCTGGAACAGAAACGTCTTCACCACGGTTATAATTAACGATGCGTTCCAAATCTATCTGACCATCACTGGTTCTGAAGTTATTGACATACAAAGTCTCAGGGCGACCATCTCTACCAAAACCACCTGTCCAAGCCGCTCCTGCATCACGAGTACCTGCCCCACGCCCGAAAGAGGCATAGGCTACGGTGCTCAAAGTAGAATGGTCATCAATTGTCCAATCCCAGTTAAGCATCATCACTGGCTTATGATACACATTGCGACGGAAGTTGAACTCTTTTCCCTTATAGCTTCCCCAATCGGAGTTGTAACGGCGATTAGGCTCACCATCTGATCCATATTTTAAGTAATCTTGGATAGAGATGTAATTGCTGCGCTGGTTATGCCATTGGGGCGCCCCTGTGAACATGAACTGAAGCGCATGCTTCTCATTAGGCGAATACCCCAACGCCAAGAAGTAATTGTAAGCCTCAAACTCAGAGCTATCTACATAAGTAGCCCCTGCCGTACGGCTAAGCAATACAGAAGCGGAAAAACCATTCTTCTGCTTTCCTGTGTTATAAGCAGCCAATCCCTTGTAGAAACCATCATTTGCCAAAATAGCTGATACCAATCCGCCCTCTGTCATATCTGCCGCACGGGTTACTATATTTATGGTACCCCCTACCGAAGCAATGGCGATCTTGGAAGCACCCAAGCCTCTCTGTACCTGCATGGAGGAAGTAACATCAGATATTCCTGCCCAGTTACTCCAATATACCCTACCGTTCTCCATATCATTAATAGGCATCCCGTTGATCATCACCGCTATATTCTCATTACCAAAGCCGCGAATGTTAATCTTGGAATCTCCATAACCCCCACCCGACTTGGTAGCATATACCGAAGGGGTTTTCTTAAGCAGTTCGGGGAACTCCTGATTACCCAATTTGTTCACGATCTCAGCTGCCCGTATGGTGGAAACGGCCACTGGTGTCTTGCGCTCTTTGGCTATGTCCAAGAGCGTATTACCTGTAATCACAAGCCCTGTAAGCTCCTCTGCATCAGGTTTTAAGCTAATCTGGAGGGTTGCTTTACCTTTAACTATGGTAAACGGCACTTCCTTTGTCTTAAATCCAATAAAAGAAACCTCCAACACTCCCTTCTTTTGGGTAGTCTTGAGCGTAAATTTCCCTTTATCATCAGTAGAAGCCCCATGAGTGGTTCCTTTTATGAGTACATTGGCTCCCAATAGGGGTTCTTTTAGTTCCTCATCTACTATTGTACCTGTAATGGTCTGTGCTGAGAGCGTCGTTAAAATAAAAAATACTAACAAACTCAGCCAATACTTGACTTTATTCATCTT
>CAJZFM010000043.1 GCA_915070235.1 uncultured Capnocytophaga sp.
TTACAAAAAAAAGCCACCCTTGAGTGAGTGGCTTTAAAAATATTATTTTTAAAATTATTTTAATTCGAAAGTAGCACGACGAGCCAACTGACGAGCATTAGCAGAGTTTGCATTAACTGTCTTGTCTTCGCCTTTTCCTTCAAATGAAAGTTGAGAAGCATTGATACCTCTATCAACCAAGAGTTTCTTGATCACTTCAGCACGTCTGCTAGACAATTTTTGGTTGTAGTCTGCACTTCCTTTTTCGTCAGCATAACCAAGTACTTTCACGCTAACTCCTGAATTTTGTTTCAAGTAGTTAGCTACGAAATCAACAGCCCACAAAGAAGATTTTTGAGGTTCTGAAGAGTTGAAATCAAAGTATACATTGATGTAACCTTTCTCGATAAGCTCACGAGCAGATTGTCCTGAATAGCTGGCAGGAGCTTCTGAAGGAGTTGAACCTTGGTTAGCAGCTAAGCTACCGTATTTTTCATTGATGTAGTTTTCAACTTCATCAGGTACACGGTTACCGTTGGTATCCACCATCTTGTCTTCTTTGTTTTCAAGTCTCTTAGCAAGTTCTGCTACATTGTTTTCAGCTTTAGCTACACGCTCGGAAAGCTCATTATTGATAGTTGCTTGGCTAAACCAATCAGCATGAACAAGGTTTCTTCCTAAGGCTACTTGCAAACCAATAGTACCTGTAAAATTAGTACCTTGGAAACCACGTCTTGTAGTTTCTGACTTACCATCAAATGTTCTGTTTTGCTTTGCATACAAGTATACAGATCCATCTAACAACAAAGATACACGGTTGCTAAGACGAACTTGTGGAGTAAGACCTGCAGTAAGGAAACCAATATTATCTGCTTTCTTAATATAGTCTCCTTTGAGTTGTCCTATACCAAAACCAGCATGTACTAGTAAGCCAAGATCACGAGTCCAGTCCTCAAATGAAAGTACGCGACCTAAGTTAGCTACCCCTTGTAAGTTAACATTCCAAATATTGGAATTAAATTTAGGAGATTTTTTTCCTTCTACGAAACTATCGTAGCCTCCTCCTAATCGCAAACCAAACTTGTTATTGAACATATAACGAACACCTCCGTTAGCTGTCCAAAGACTTGGCGTAGCAGTCGTATATCCTGATGCAAATCCATAGGTAGGTTTATTAACACCTCCATTTACATCTATAGACCATTTGTTGTATTCTTGAGCATTTGCACTCAAGGCTACTAAAGCTGTTAAAGCTAAAATTTGCTTTCTCATAAATGTGATTTTTAATTCTAATTAAATTTCATTAACGTGGGAGCAAAGGTAAAACATTTTTTGATTTCTACAAAGAAAAAATGAATCTTTTTGCGAACCCTTCTGTTATTTATGATTTTATTAATTGTTTTCTAATAAATTTCACTTATTTGCAGGTCTTCATAACGAAGTATATAGACGGCTCGGTTTTCATAACCTCCCCCTTTAGCTGGATTTTTTATGTACTGAAACTTATTCTCCTGATAGGATGTTTCTCCTATATTGGCCTCCTTTAAGAAATTTCCACTAAGACTGGTTCTCAGCACTGCATCCATAGTAAGGTCAAATCCACGGAAGGCATACTTACTGGGAGATATTTTATAAGTTTTAAAATATTTGCTGATAAAAGCATTGCTTTCCCCTGCATACCTGTTGGCTGCAGGATAGGTAAATTTTAAGGCGGAAAGTTGGCTGTTAGAAATACTATTATGATCATAGGCATCTCCCTTGTCCAGGGTAGCCATGATGATATTGTAGTTCTTATTCTTAGCCGACATGCCTGCTGTATTGTATAGAATACGTATCACATCGGAAAGGAAAACAACATCGTCAGAGGAGACAAACACGATATTAGTAGCTCCTTTGACCAAGGCACTTTGTATACCTTGTATATTATCAACACTCTTGGCTTGCAGGAAAGATGATTGTAATTTCTCATTCATATCCTTGCTCTTAGCATCAGAAAGTAGTATGATATTGGCATCAGGGTATTTCTGATATATGAAGCTAATCATGCTATTTTGCTGTACCTCTATAGTGGGTACTGTTTGGAACACATTGGGGCGCAACTCTATATTTTTATTGGAGAGCGGTGCCAATATAGCGGTATTATCATCAGTGATTACCTCTGAAAGGGCATTGAAAGCAGAAGGGGCAAAAGGCCCTATGATCACTTGTGAGTTCTTCAGTGCTTCACTGGAGGAAATCGCCTTCACGCCTTGTACACTTCCGTTGCTATCATATACATTGACAGTAAGAGAAAAACCCATTTTCTGCAAAGAATCCAAAGCAACCAAAGCTCCTGAATAAAAGTCAGCAGCCACAGCAGTCATCCTTTCTTTTTGTAGTTTCCCCTTGATATCAGCTATGTTACCTGCTTGGATACTATTAACTCTAAAGGGCAATACGAAGGACACTCTTTTGGTATTGGCTGGCTGCATACCTGCTTTTACTTTGGGATTGGCATCGGTATTGTTGGCAGCACCTACTTGTGAGAGTCCTGCAGTGGCTATATAGTCTAAGAAGTTGCTCTTAGGAATCCAAATTTGTGCTTCAAGCTTGATACCGTCCTTGAGTTCTGGGTTGAGTTTTTCTAATTCTTTTTGGGAAAGGCCAAACTTGCGTTCTAAACTCATGAAGCCCTCTCCCTTTTCTACCTGATAGAGTACCAAGGCCTTATCTGTAGTTACTTGTGGCACTCCTGTTACTCCTGCTGGCACCCATATCTCCATACCTTCTTTTAGTGGATTGGGTAGGTTAGGATTGAGCTTTTCCAATGCCTCCTGAGTGATTCCATAGTTTTGGGCAATACGCCATATCCCCTCCCCTGGCTTTACCACATACTTAGTAAGGCCTTCTTTGCCTTTGATGATCTCCTTAGCAGCTTCCTTATAGACGGGTATGGTCAGCTCTTGTCCTTTGCGTAACTCTTTCTTATACAACACTATATTATAGCGTCGCAAATCGTCCTGAGTAACACCATACTTCTGAGCCAGTCCATAGAGGGTTTCTTTGTCTTTTACCTCATGTATCTGAAAGCCTGAGGGTTGTTTTTTATTAAAATAACTAATCTCTTCCCCTGGCAATAGCAGAATCATTCCCTTTTGTAGGCCTTTTTCTGCTAAGGCAGGGTTTAGCGCCTTTATATCATTGGGCGATAGGCGATAGACCTTCGCTATATTCTCCAAGGTATCTCCCTCTTTGACTGTATAACTGATGTGTTGCTTGGTCTGTGCCCAAAGAGGTATTCCTATAAGAATTGATAACAATAGTAATATTTTTCTCATCTTATTACATTTTACAAATAACCTAATTTTTCTCTGACTCTCTTGAGTGTCTGCTCAGCTACCTTTGCTGCTCTTCCTGCGCCTTGCTTTAGAATCTCATCTACCTGAGAAAGATGCTCCATATAGTAGGCAAACCTTTGGCGTGGCTCAGCAAATTTTTCTAAGATAAGCTCATAGAGTGCCGTTTTGGCATGTCCAAATCCATAATTCCCTGCTTTATAATTCTCAGCCATCTGTGCAACTTGTGCCTCAGAAGCCAAAAGCTTATAAAGACTAAAAACGTTACAACGCTCTGGATCCTTAGGCGCCTCCAAAGGGGTGCTATCGGTCTGGATAGACATGATTTGCTTTTTAAGTTCCTTCTCTGGCAGGAAGATATTGATATAATTACGGCGAGATTTGCTCATTTTCTCTCCATCGGTGCCTGGAATAATCATGATATCTTCTTGAATGCTCTCCTTTGGTAGGACAAAGGTCTCTCCCATTTGGTAATTAAAGCGAGAGGCTACATCGCGGGTAAACTCCAAGTGTTGCAATTGATCTTTGCCTACAGGTACCACCTCGGCATCATAGAGCAGTATATCGGCAGCCATAAGCATAGGATAGGTGAATAGTCCTGTATTGACGTCCTCCAAGCGATCGGCCTTGTCCTTGAACGAATGAGCTAAGGTCAGGCGCTGATAGGGAAAGAAACAAGACAAATACCAAGCCAACTCAGTGGTATGGGGCACATCGCTCTGTCTGTAGAAGGTTACACGCTCATAGTCTAAGCCGAAGGCAAGCCAAGTGGCAGCCACCTCATAGGTATTTTGTCTTAGCTGCTTTCCATCCTTTATCTGAGTGAGTGAATGCAAGTCGGCTATAAACAAAAAAGACTCATTGTGAGTGTCTTGTGCCATTTGTAAGGCGGGTAATATTGCCCCTAATAGGTTTCCTAAGTGTGGGGTGCCTGTGCTTTGAATACCTGTGAGTACACGTGCCATAGATCTATGTCCTAAAAGAATAACATTTTTTTAATGGTGCAAAAATACAACTTTTAATTCACATAGAAGCGTTTTTACATAAAAATAACGTATCTTTGCCCCTCAAGTTGGAGGGTGTTTTTATTATCCTCTCCCTATTGTTTTAACTATGCAAAACAACGTCAATATACAGAACAAACGTGCGCGTTTTGAATACGAAATCTTAGACAAATATATAGCAGGTATCGTCCTAAGAGGTACCGAGATTAAGTCCATACGCTTGGGAAAGGCTTCCATTGCGGAGAGTTTCTGCGAGTTCAACGAAAAAAGCGAACTCTTTGTCATCAATATGACTATAGAGGAATATGCTTGGGGTACTTATTATAATCATAAGCCTAAAAGCGAGCGCAAACTACTACTGAAGAAGAAGGAACTCCGCAAACTACACAAGGAGGTGAAGAATACAGGGCTTACTATAGTCCCCTTACGCGTCTTTTTAAGTGAAAAAGGATTTGCTAAGATGGAGATTGCCTTGGTTCGTGGTAAAAAACTACACGACAAACGCGAAACGATCAAGGATAGGGATAACAAGCGCCAAATGGATCGCATCAAGAAGGCTTACCAATAGTTTATCACCTTGAGTATCTTCCGCTTCAAACAGTTTTCAGTATCGCAGGAGCACTCCCCTATGAAAGTGGGTACCGATAGTGTGCTCTTAGGGGCTTGGACACCTGCCAAGACGCCCTCTCGTATATTGGATATAGGAGCAGGTACAGGAGTCTTATCCCTGATGATGGCGCAGCGATTCCCTGAGGCTCAGATATGGGCAATAGAGTGCCATAAGCAGGCCGCTCAAGAGTGCCAAGAGAATGTTTCTCTCTCTCCTTGGCCGCATATCAGGGTGGTTACAGCGGATATACGCCACTGGGAAGCTCCTGAAAAGTACGACCTTATTATCAGTAATCCGCCTTTCTTCTCTGAAAAAACGCTCTCTCCCAATAGCGAGCGTGCTCGTGCTCGCTCCAGTGAGCACCTGCCTTTCTCTGACCTACTTCATTGTGTAGCAAGACTACTTTCCCCTATAGGAGCATTCTCTGTGGTTCTTCCTTATAAGGAAACAACTGCTTTTATACAAATCGCCGCGCCTATGAGACTATATCCCATGCGTATACTACAGGTACAGGGTACCCCTGAGTCATCTATCAAGCGTAGCTTACTGCTTTTTTCTTTCCAAAAAACAGCCAATCCTCTTATAGAAAGCCTTGTTATAGAAAAAGAGCGACACCAATATACACAAGAGTATCAAGAACTTACCAAAAATTTTTATTTAAACTTCTAAACAAAACGCTAAATCATATTCTTTATTGAAAAACAATTCGTAATTTTGTGGTCATCTCAAGGGGTGCTGTAAAAAGCTGAGATTATACCCATAGAACTTAGGCTGGTAATGCAGTCAAAGGAAAGAAAGAAAAATAAACTATCTGATTACTATATAATTTAAGTGGCTTATTTTTGCACCTGGGTAGCAAAAATAAGCCTTTTTTTAATCTGACAAATGATGCCCCTTCGTTTGTAAAAATATTTTTTACAATGAAAAAAGAATGGTTGTGTGGGGCGTTACTTCTCTCTCTTCACACATGGGCTCAAGAAGTCCCCACTGAGGTGGAAACTGACAAGCAACCTATTGCCTTGGACGAGGTGGTCGTACAAGCTGTTCGTGCTAAAAAATCAACTCCTGTTGCCTTCTCCAACATTTCCAAAAAGGAAATCCAACAAAAAAATGCAGGCCAACAGCTGCCTTTGCTCTTAGATCATCTGCCCAATGTAGTTTCTGTCTCTGAGGACGGAAGCGGCTATGGGGCTACGGCCTTGTTTATCCGTGGTAATGATGCTTATCGTACCAATGTAACTATCAATGGGATTCCTTACAATGATGCGGAATCTCAAGGGGTTTTCTTCTATAACTTATCGGACTTTGCCGCCTCTGCCGAAAATATCCAACTTCAGCGAGGGGTGGGCACCTCTACCAATGGGGCAGGAGCTTTCGGAGCGAGCCTCAATGTGCTTACCGATGCTGTTTCCCAAACGCCTTATGCCGAGATTGCTAACTACTTGGGTTCCTATACCACTCATAAGCATTCGGTAAAGCTATCCACAGGTAAGCTCAATGATCGTTTTGAGGTTATGGGTCGTTTCTCTAAGATTAATTCTGATGGGTATATAGATCGTGCTACCTCTGACCTCAAGTCATATTTCCTACAAGGGGCTTATGCCGACGAACATACCTTAATCAAGGGACTCATCTTCGGCGGCAAGGAAAAAACTTATCTTACCTACAAGGGGATTTCCGCCGAGCAATTGGAAAAGGATAGGCGCTACAACCCTGCGGGAAAATATTCGGACAATGGGCAAACACGCTTCTACGACAATGAGACCGATAACTACCAGCAAGACCATGCCCAACTCCACTGGAGCGAAAAATGGAATCCTTATTGGCACAGCACACTTTCCTTTCACTATACCAAAGGGCGCGGCTACTGGGAACAAATGGACAATTGGGGTGATGCCAGAGGAAATTTTGTGATTCGTTATCAGTTGGACAACGATTTCTATGGAAGTGTGTTCTCTGTCAATTATCACAAGGATGCCATTGACTTTGTCGTAGGGGGTTCAGCCAATGTATATGAGGGCAATCACTATAACGAAACACTTTGGGCACAAAATGCGGATACAGCTTATAAGGAAAGTACCACTCCTGTCTATGGTAACAAGAAAGAGGGAGCAGCCTTTGCTAAACTCACTTGGCAGGTAGTGCCCAAGCTAAGCCTTTTCGCTGATGTACAGTATAGGTATGTACAATTTAAGTCTTATCTTAAAAAAGTGGATATCAACGAAGGGCTCCCTATGCTAAATCCTAAGGCAGGAATCAGTTACTTCTTAGCCCCTAACCATACTCTCTATTTTTCTTTTGCTCATGCTACCAAAGAGCCTAACCGAAATGACTATAAGGAGTATGCTGAGAACAAGAAGAAAGGTGCCGAACTGCCTAAAGCGGAGAAAGTCAATGACTTTGAACTGGGCTGGCGCTATAGTACTGACAAGGTAAAACTCAATGCCAACTTATATTATATGCAGTACAAAGACCAGCTGGTACTCACTGGGGATATTAACAAAACAGGCTATTCCCTTCGCCGTAATAGTGGAGAGAGCTATCGTGCTGGTATAGAGGTAGATGCCAATGTACTCCTTAGTCCTCAGTGGCAATGGGCTCCCAATATCTCTTATAGCCAAAACAAGAATATTGACTACAAGACCAAAGACCCTAACCAGCCTAACCAGTTTGTGAACTCGGGCACAACCCACATCTCCTTCTCTCCCGACTGGGTGGTAGGCAATACTATTACTTTCATTCCTTTTGAGAATTTCCAAATGAGCCTCATCTCCAAGTATATAGGCGAACGCTACCTTACCAATGAGAATGAGGAGAATGCTAAATTAGACAGCTTCCTTGTGCATTCGCTCCACCTCTCTTATGAGCTTTTGCCTGAGAAGATCTGTAAGTCTGTGCTCTTCTCAGTGGCAGCTAATAACATTCTCAATAAGAAGTATGTAGCCCATGGGCGATATAGTGGAGGCAAACCGCTTTACTTTCCTGCTGCTGAAATCAATGCCATGGCAGGGGTAACCCTCTCTTTCTAAGGTTGTTCATAGCTTTTCATAAATGAACTTTAAAACACAAATCTTCTAACTATCTAAAACGCAATAAATTGCGTCTCTACACTGACACTTGCTTAATTAGCATAGTCACTCGTAGAGACGCAATTTATTGTGTATCAACAAATTAGGAACTCTATTCTTTAACCCCTAATCCATACTTATACAGTACTTCTTTTGTGGAGGTTACTCTTTGTGATAGACGATTTCTCCTCGCTCTATCTGTGATTGAAATTCTTCCATAGCGGGCTTTATAGTGCTCTCTGGTAGGTCGTCTATACGAATGTACATAAGACCATCTATGGCATTGTTAAACAAAGGATCTACATTGAAGGCGATAACCTTGGCATTTTGCTTGATGTACTTCTTAATCAGCACAGGCAAGCGCAAGTTCCCTGGTTCCAACTCATCTATGATTTTGTCAAACTTGTTCAGGTCGGACTGGGTTTCGTCAAGGATAAAGTCCTTATCGGCATCTTTGAGCCTTACCTTGTATTCTTTCTTTGGTTTTACATACTGAGCGATGTAGGGGTCATAGAAGTTGGACTTCATGAACTCTATCATCAATGATTTGGAGAAATCCGAAAACTGATTGGAGATACTCACCCCTCCGAGCAGGTACTTATGTTCTGGGAAGTGTAAGGTGGTCAGCGCAATCCCTTTCCATAATAGGAATAAGGGCATAGGCTTCTGCTGGTACTCACTCACGACAAAGGCGCGCCCCATTTCTATGGTCTGTCGCAACATAGTATTGAGCTCTGGATCAAACCTAAAAAGGCTGTGGGTATAGAACCCATTCACACCATATAGGTCAAAGAAATCACTCCCTAAGCCCATGCGATAGGCTCCTATGATACGCTTGGTATCACTCTCCCAAAGGAAAAGATGACGATAATAAGCATCGTATTCGTCTAAGTCTATGGAGAGATTGGTACCCTCCCCTACCTCGCGGAAAGTAAGTTCTCTAAGCCTTCCAATCTCTTGGAGTATATGGGGAATATCTTCGGCTTTGGCCAAAAAAATCTCATACTCTTTGTGTTGCAACAAGCGGGTTCCTTGCTGGGCGCGCAAGGCGACTATTTCTCTTTCCAATACCTCTGGCGCCTGTGCTGGAGCTATCTCTTGTGGGTCTTTGTTGTTTCTGACCCTTATCATGGAGGCAAAACTTTTGAATAGTTTCTTCTGATCGTAAGTGTTTGATAATAAGTAGGTTTTCTTTCTCAGGAAGTTAGAGAACTCATAGAGGTCTTCCATATCTTCCTGTACCTTGGGCAGTATAGGTCGCCCTATACGTATGCCTATAGTCTTGTTCTTCTGAGAGAGTAACTCCGAAGGGAGTTTGGCGGTACGCAACGTATCGCTCTGCTTGGCCAATTGGTAGAATAGCGGGCTGTTCTTAGCATGAAAGTAGATAGGCACTATAGGGACATTGGCTTTTTTGATGAGCTTCATGGCCGACTTGTCCCAAGTCTTATCCACATAGATATTCCCACTGGGCTGAGTGGAGACTTCCCCCGCTGGGAATATCCCCAAGGGGAAACCTTCCTTAAGATGTGCCAAGGCTTGCTTAAAACCCATAAGGCTGGAAGAGACCTCTTTGTGATCCTCAAAGGGATTTACCTGAATGATATAGGGGGCTAATGGCACTATACGTGCCAATAGAAAATTGGCCATTACCTTATAGTCTGGACGCTGTTCCAAAAGGATTTTGAGTAACAATATCCCATCCAAGCCACCTAAGGGGTGGTTGGAAATAGTGATAAAAGGGCCTTCCTTGGGGATCTTTCGCAAGTCCTCTTCCCCTACCTCATAATGCACCTTGAACTCCTCGAGCAAAGCATCTAAGAATGCCACACCCTCTAAGTGCTTGTTCCTATCATATATTCTATTGAGAGGTGCCAAACGCAACAGATGCAATAGCCCCCAACCTGCAAAGGTGCCCACAAATCCAAATCGGTCTAACTTAGCTGCTTTTGCTAATTCCTTTGCCGTAATCAGTCCCATAAGTTATTGTAAATCTTTATTTTAATTATTCAAACCTCACCTTTGAGGCCTGATGATTCTATCTCTTCTTTCAAAATGCAAATATAAGAATTTTTTTGGAAAAAACATGCTTATTCTTTATCTTTCTCTTGACAAGAAAAAAACTTTGCCAAAGAGACTCTGGCAAAGTTTGTCAATAAACTATGATGACAGTTTTTACAAATAGGCTTTCACCTTATCGGCTACCTCTTGAAATTCTTCAGGGGTAAGCTTTACTTTTTCTTGGAAGGTCATCTCACTCATCTGGCTGATTGGAATCAGGTGTATATGAGCATGATGTACCTCAAGTCCTACCACAGCCATACCTACACGCTCGCAGGGGACGGCCTTCTCTAGGGCGATAGCTATCTTGCGGGCAAACTCTAATAGTTCATGGTAACGCTCCTTGGGTAGGTCAAAGAGCTTATCCACTTCCTGTTTAGGAATACAAAGGGTATGCCCTATAGCATTGGGATTGATATCCAAAAAGGCAAAACAGTGTTCGTCCTCTGCTATCTTATAGCAAGGGATTTCACCTTGGATAATTTTGGTAAAGATGGATGCCATATCTTAGTTTTTATCGGGTTATTTCTATAATTTCCATCTGTAGGGTTCCATTGGGTACTTTTATTTCAGCTATATCTCCTACGGATTTGCCTAATAGACCACGTCCTATAGGGGAGCTTACCGAGATCTTACCGCTCTTAAGGTCAGCCTCACTCTCGGCCACCAGCGTATAGGTCATTACGGCATTGTTGGCCTTGTTCTTGAGCTTTACAGTGGAGAGGATCAGCACCTTGGAGGTATCCAATTGGGACTCATCTATCACACGAGCATTGGCTACCAGCTCCTCAAGCTTTGCTATCTTTAGCTCCAAGAGTCCTTGTGCTTCCTTGGCTGCATCATATTCTGCATTCTCTGAAAGGTCTCCCTTATCTCTGGCCTCAGCTATCGCTTGGGATGCACGAGGACGCTCTACATCGCGGAGTTGATCCAGTTCTGCCTTCAGCGCACGTAACCCTTCTTCGGTGTAATAAGCTACTTTCATGTTCTTTTTATGCTTTTTAGGTTGATTGATTAATAAAAAAATAACACCCCAGCGAAGTTCAATTAAGCTCTCACTAATTTTCTCTCAACTGGAATGACGTGATTGTTGATAATCAGCTCTATAACTCTAAGCTATACAAACTGCTTACATAGGGGCAAAGATACAAACTTAATTCTATATCACAAGCAAAATCCGAAAAAAAAAATTTGGTTTGCTATTTTTCCTATGATTAACTTTTATTCTTATTCTTTAACTTATGCCCCCGTGAATATCTTTTTTTAGAAACTACCCTTTTGAGTGTATATCGTTTTTATTTTTTTACTATATGAAAAATATTGTGAAGTATATTTACATAAGTCGGATCCTTTACTTCCACTTCAAATTCGTAGTTTT
>CAJZFM010000044.1 GCA_915070235.1 uncultured Capnocytophaga sp.
CAAAGCCAATATAGACACTCCTACCAGTACCTGCTTAGCAGCCTCCTCTCCTAGGGAGAAAAAGTTAAGGACTTCTCGGAAAGAGCCTAACCATCCTACTGCCAAAGCCTTCTATCATACGAGCAAACCCCGTAAGGTTTGTCGCCAGCGCCCCTGTGTCAAGGGCAATAAAAGTCCTAACTATACGAGCAAACCCCGTAAGGTTTGCCGCCAGCACTCAGCTGCTAAGGAAGACTTGTACAAGGAAATCACCTTGATTGAGTCGCCTATAAGGGGAGCTTCTCTAAATCGTGTCTCTACCCTAACAGTGGCTAAGGCGCTCCCCCCTTAGAATTACTTCACTAAGCCTTTTAGTAAGGTTCTTTCTATGATAAGCTTCAAGGGAGATGGGGTGAGTGTGAAGCTGCTGAGCCTTATAGAGCGCATAGTAATGAGTGAGGGCTTGCTTAATACCTTGTGTGTCGGTTAGGGAAAGGGTGATACCTGTTTGGGTTTGTGCAATAATATCCTTGACATCCCATTGCTTATACCCCAAAGCGAGTATAGGTCGCTGTGAAGCCATATATTCAAAGAGTTTCCCTGGGATAATACCCTCTGTCTTGGGGTGGTTGATCTCCAAAAGAAGCAAAAGTTGTGAATGACGTTGTAGAGCTATGGCCTCGGTGTGAGAGATATAGCCTTTTAAGTCTAAATAGTCAGTAAGCTGCCACTTCTGAAGACTGGAGAGTACCTCATCGCTTACTTTTCCTGCCAAGCATATACGTAGGTCGTGCCTGAAGTCGGCCTGTTCCCTTATCATCTCGCTCAAGACCTGCCAAAGAGGTTCGGGATTGCGCTCGGAGAGTAGGGAGCCTATATGAGAGAGCAGAAAATCAGGGGAAACCGATGGGGTTTCTGTAGGAAGGTCATCGTCATAGCCGTTGGTAATCACCTCTATTGGGCGAGAGGTCTTGGCTTGAAACTCTCTTTGGGTACTGGGACTGGTTACAATCAGGGTATCGGCAGTTTGTAAAACAGCTTGCTCCATGGCTAAGTGTTTCTGTGCGGAGCGTTTAGTGAGTCTTAGCTGCGAATGGTAACCTATGGTTGTCCATGGGTCTCTGAAATCGGCTATCCAGCGCAAGGCGGGGAACTGCTCCTTGAGTTGTAATCCTATAAGGTGTAGGCTATGTGGAGGAGCTGTAGTAATAATGGTATCTATATGATTTTCAGATAGGTATTTTGACAGATATTTTACAGAAGGGCGTACCCATAGCACCCTTGCGTCGGGAATAAAGAGGTTACCTCGTATCCAGAGCAGGAGTTTGTCAAGCAGGGAGGGCTTTTTAGTAGGGATAATACCCGCACTTATCTTTTGAGTCTTCTCCTTAGAGAAAAGGGAGGCCAAGGCATAGGGTTCAAAAATCTTGGTTTTTAGAATGGTCAGGTCTTCAGGGATATCATCTACCATATGGGGGTCAAGTATAGGATAAGTAGGATTCTGGGGGGTATAGATCACTGGTTCTATCCCAAAATCGCGTAGGTACTTGACAAATTTGACCCAGCGTTGTACCCCTGGCCCCCCTGCTGGCGGCCAATAGTAGGTGATGATAAGTACTTTCTTCATTCCCTGATGCTGATTAGTACTAACGCTTTTCGGCAAGGATTCTCACAGAGGCCAATTCCTTGTATTTCTTACGGGCTTCCTCGGCTGGAGAACCAAAATAGGTTTGGTTACCTTCAAGTGATTTGGAAACGCCACTTTGAGCGAGAATTACTGCTTTTTCACCTATGGTAACCCCACTGGTGATGCCCACCTGTCCCCATAGGGTAACCCTATCTTCTATTACCACGCAGCCTGCAATGCCTACTTGGGAGGCTATTAGACACTGCTGCCCCACTACTGTATCATGACCTATATGTACATGGTTATCTATCTTGGTGCCTCGCTTGATAGTCGTATCGCCTGTTACACCACGGTCTATGGTACAGAGTGCCCCTAAATCCACGTGATCTTCTATCACCACACGCCCTCCAGAGAGGAGTTTGTCAAAACCTTCAGGTCGTTTCTTATAATAGAACGCATCGGCACCGAGGATAGTACCTGCATGTATAGTTACATGGTTGCCTATCTTGCAGCCATCATATATGGTTACATTGGCATGAATTAAGCAATGATCACCTATCTCCACATGATTACCTACAAAAGCCCCAGGTTGTATAATAGTATGCTGACCTATCTTAGCTGTTGGGGATACTTGTGCGACAGCCTTTTCAAAGGGTTTGAAGAACTGAGTGAGCTTATTGAAATCCCTAAAAGGATCATCGGATATAAGCAGAGCTTTGCCCTCTGGACAAGGTACTTCCTTGTTAATCAGCACAATAGTTGCCTTAGACTGCAAGGCCTTATCATAGTACTTGGGGTGATCCACAAAGACAATATCGCCCTGCTCTACCACATGTATCTCATTCATACCCAGTACAGGAAAGGCTTTATCTCCCACAAAGGGGCAATTGATAATAGTGGCTATTTGTTCTAATGTATAAGGTTGTGGAAACTTCATAGGATCATAAAATAATATGGTTGCAAAGGTAAAAAAAATATGAATACCCCCATAGTGAATTTTTTCTAAAAAAAATCCACCTCTTATTTGTTAATAAAAAATCCCTTTTCAAATGACCATTTGCTTACATTTATTAGTATCTTTGCCCTATAGATTATATGTTATTTCATTGATGAATAATAAAAAAACGCAATTGTTTATTATCCTCAAAATCAGCTGTATTATTCTCTTACCGATACTATTCCAATCTTTTGCTAACCACCGAAATAATATTCGCAAAGTACAGAAGATAATCATCAGCCGTCAGGCACCACTTGATAAGGTACAATATATCACCAATGATGCCATTGAGAGCTTATTGTTTTCTGCTAAGAATGCTGAAGAATATTCTCTTAAGGAGCTGAAAATAAATTTGTTAGAGAAAAAATTAGATACTGATCCCATGGTAGAAAGTGCTGATATTTATCTCACTATTGATGGGATACTCAAAGTGGATATCAAACAGCGTGAACCCATAGCGAGGATTATTTCCAATAATCAGTTCTATTATATGGATATGCAGGGAAAGCAGATGCCCCTTTCCAAAGCCACCTCCGCTCGCGTGCCTATCGTACGTGGAGTTGGTGAAAAACAGTGGGAGGACGCTCATCTGATTCTAAAACACATCTATACAGATCATTTTCTAAAAGAGAACATTATAGAACTGACCGCTAACAGGGGCACTTTCTATACAAGACTCCGAGGAGCTGATTTTTCTATTTGCTTAGGAAAGGCCGACAATATACAATTGAAATTCAATAACTTAAAAGCCTTTTATAAAAAAGCAGCTAAGGATCGTTTCTTAGATAAATACACAAGAATAGATCTGCAATATAACAATCAAGTGGTCTGCCACAGAGTTCAGACTGCTATAGAACAAGCAAATGAGTAAGGATTTAAAAATATTCATAAAAGAATTTAAAAACACACAAAATAACAGATTAGATATTATTAGAAATGAAAACAGAAAATAAGATGAATCAGAGAAAATACTTTGCAGGGATAGACATAGGTACTACTAAGATTGTAGCTATCATTGGTTGTGAGAACCAATATGGTAAGTTGGAGATCTTAGGTTATGGAAAGGCTAAGAGCCAAGGTATTTTCCGTGGAATGGTGGGAAATATAGGGAAAACAATTGATTCTATAGAGCAGGCAGTAGCACAAGCACAGGCCAAAGCTGGAGTGGTCATCTCGGAGGCTTATGTGGGTATTGCAGGGCAACATATCAAGAGTAATGAGGCCTCTGACTATATCACACGCGAGAATGCAGAAGAGATTATCACCGTTAAGGACTTGGAAGCCCTTTGCCAATGTGTGATGAGCAGCAAGAACCGATACCCTGGTGAAGAGGTGATTCATATACTTCCACAAGAATATAAGGTTGATAACCAAGAAGATATACATGATCCTATCGGAATGGTAGGCGCACGTTTGGAGGGTACTTTCCATATCGTAACAGGGCAAGTAGCTCCTATCAAGAATATACAACGCTGTGTAACCAAGGCTGGTATTGCCCTAAAGGGTCTTACCTTGGAGCCTATTGCCTCTTCAGCTTCTGTACTGAGTGAGGAAGAAAAGGAAGCTGGGGTTGCCTTGGTGGATATAGGTGGCGGTACTACTGATCTGGCGATCTTCAAGGAAGGTTATATCCGCTATACAGCAGTGGTTCCTTTTGGTGGTAATATTATAGATAAGGACATCAGGGAAGGTTGCAATGTTTTTGACAAACAAGCCGAGCAACTCAAGATTCGTTTTGGTTCTGCATGGCCTGAATATACCAAAGAAAATGAGGTGATCAATATCCAAATGTTCAAAGGACGTGAGCCTCAAGAGATTCAAGTTACTAACTTGGCTCGTATTATTCGTTGTCGTATGGAAGAGATCATTGAAGCTATCTTCAATGAAATCAAGAACTATGGTTATGACCAACCGCGCAAGAAGCTCATCGCAGGGATTGTACTCACTGGAGGAGGTAGCGAACTGAAAGATCTTCCTCAGCTGGTGGAATACCTCACAGGGCTGCCTACTCGCATTGGCCACCCCAATGAGCACTTGGCCAGCAATACCCCTACCGAGCTTTCCTCCCCTATCTATGCTACTGCCATCGGGCTGTTATTGGACGGTATAGAGCGCGAACACAGTGAGGGACAGCGTATTGACTTCTCTCACCTAAGCGATAGCTCTGCACAAGAACTTACTGCTACTATAGAACCAGAGGAAGAAGCACCCGAAGTTGCCGAACCTGTGGTACTTCCTGTAGCAGAAAAAGAACCTGAAAAGGAAAAAGAGGAAGAACACAAGCCTGAAAAGAAGAATATCATAAGAACCCTCTCGGATAAGTTTACTGACTTTTTCAAAACCATGGAATAGCCATACTTGATTTTTATACTACATTAACGTAAAAAACAGGGATTATATTTGTTAGATACAATTATAATCCTTATTTTTGTCTCTTAATTCATTACTTTTCACTATGGAACAAAAAGATGTATATCTAAATGATTTTCAGTCCTTTTTGGGGAAATTCATGGACAAAATTATTGGTTTCTTACCTAGCCTAATAGGAGCTATCATTGTCCTATTTGTAGGGGTATGGATATGCCGCCTGATCCGAAAGTTCGTAAGACGCCTGATGATCGCCCGTTCTGTGGATATTACCATACAGAACTTTGTCAATGAGTTACTACGCTGGGTACTCTATATCATCCTCTTTTTGACAGTTATTCAAAAGGTAGGGGTGCCAGTTTCCTCTTTCTTGGGTGCTTTAGCTGCCGCAGGTGTTGCTATAGGCTTGGCTTTGCAGGGGTCATTATCCAATTTTGCTGGAGGCATCATGCTCCTAATACTCAAGCCTTTCCGTATAGGTGATTCTATTGAAGCCAAGGGACATATAGGCACAGTGGAGCGCATAGGTATGTTCTATACTACCCTTATCAAGTTTGGAAACGAACGTGTCATTATCCCTAATGGACCGCTGTTCTCAGATAATATTATCAATTATTCTCAAAATACAACCCGCCGAGATAATATTATTGTTGGCATTGGCTATGGTTCAGATCTAAAGAAGGCTAAAGAAATACTATATAGACTTGCCAAGGAATGCCCCACTGCCCTACAAGAACCTCCTGCAGTGGTATATGTAGAGGAATTAGCTGATAGTTCTGTAAATCTTTCTTTACGTATATGGTCTAATACGAAAAATTATTTGGAAACTCGTTTTTACCTCATAGAACAAATAAAATTAACCTTTGATAGGGAAGGTATTGAAATTCCTTTCCCTCAAAGAGATGTACATATCATTTCACAATAAAGTAACTAACTAAATTAAGAATATGGCAACCATTTTAGTAACAGGTGGTTTGGGCTTTATTGGCTCTCATACTGTAGTGGCCTTGCAACAAGCAGGTCATCAGGTGATTATCATTGACAATTTGTCGAACGCTTCTATTGAAGTGAAAGACAGAATTGCCAAAATCACAGGAAAAGCACCTATTTTTGAGCAAATAGACCTAAGAGAAAAGGAAAAAGTACAAGACTTCTTCCGCCGTTATCCCAAGATTGATGGCGTTATCCACTTTGCAGCTTCCAAGGCGGTAGGGGAAAGTGTAGAAAAACCCCTTTTGTACTATGAAAATAACATAGCATCTCTTATCTATATTCTTCAGGAGCTTCAGAAAAGAGAAAACACGGCCTTTATCTTCAGTTCTTCATGTACTGTGTATGGACAGGCCGACAAGCTCCCCGTAACAGAGGACGCTCCTTTCAAGCAGGCCGAATGCCCTTATGGCAATACCAAGCAGATCAACGAAGAGATTATCCGTGATACCTGTGCCGTAGTACCTGCTATCAAAGCCATTTCCCTACGCTATTTCAACCCTATTGGAGCCCATGAGTCTGCCCTTATTGGGGAGTTGCCCAATGGTGTGCCTCAAAACCTGATTCCTTATATTACCCAAACGGCTATTGGCTTAAGAGAATCTCTCTCTGTATATGGAGACGACTACCCTACCCCCGATGGTACTTGTATCCGCGACTATATCCATGTGGTAGATTTGGCCGAAGCACACTTAGCTGCCCTTGAGTATATTCTTCAGGGGAAGATACAAGGCAACTATGAGGTGTTCAATGTAGGTACAGGTAAGGGAAGTTCCGTGTTGGAGGTTATCAAGGCCTTTGAAAAAGTAAGCGGGCAATCCCTCCCTTACAAGATTGTAGGTCGCCGCGCAGGAGATGTCATTGCTGCCTATGCCGATACCCATAAGGTCAATAAAGTATTGGGCTGGAAGGCTAAGCAGACCCTCGAAGATGCCCTACTCTCGGCTTGGAATTGGGAGCAGAAACTAAGAGCGAAATAATCTTTAATTTTTTATCCTATGAAAATAAATAAACTCCTCTCGCTGGTGGCGCTCTCCTTCTCTGGACTCGCCTTAGCGCAAGAGAAATCCTTGGCCACCCTTGTCAATGAAAAAGATGCCTTCTTGGTAGATGTGCGTTCTGAAAAAGAGTTTGATGCAGGAAGTGCCGCACATGCAGTGAATATTCCTTTGGAAAATATAGAGAAGGAACTCTCTCAATTCCAAGGAAAAACCAATATCATTGTCTTCTGTAGGAGTGGTAAGCGCTCTGAAGAGGCTAAAAAACTCCTTGCTAAGCACAACATTCAGGCAGTAAATGGAAAAGGAGTTGCTTTTCTCAAGTCTCTACAAAAAGAGAACCTTATGGATATGCTCTCCTATCGTACCGATAAGCATACTGCCTTGGTAATCAAAAGTGGCGAAGGTATCAAGCAAGTAGCCGTTGCTTTGGGCAAAGGTGCTGTTCTTAGAAAGCATACTACCGATGTTCCTGCTTTTCTTGTAATGGTCAAAGGAGAAGTACGCTTTTTGATCAATGGAGAAGAAGTACTACTAAAGGCCTTAGACACCTATAATATCCCTGCCAATGTAGAGCATGAACTTATAGGAGTTCAGGACGAGAACCTTTTTGTACTCACCAAATCAAAGTATTTCCAAGAATAGAACGCTACAAAAAAGAGGCTGTCCTTTACGCGACAGCCTCTTCTTTAATGTATCGTTCTTTTACTTTTTATTGAATAAACTCTTTTAGTTGTTGTATATACCAATCATAGTCATCATACATAACAAAATGGAGTCCCTTATTTGCATATTTAAGTTCCTTTTTGGGTAACTTTGCGTATTGTTGTTCTATCTTATTTTTGGAAAAGCTAAAAACAGACTCTAATAAGACTAAAGTAGGCACTTGTATCTGTTGTATCTCCTCCCTAAGATCTGTATTAGATAATTCACAGACCATTTTTGCGATAGTTTCCCTGTCTGAATCTACACTCCATTGTACTATTTGAGGAATTTTCTCTTTATTTTCAGTATAATAAACCATAGATGACCTTTGTGTTTGCTCAAATTTTTCCTTTGACATATCCACAAACTCTTTAATTATAGGAGAACAATCCTTATTGGGATCCACTTTAAAATCACTATTGGAGAGAGCTGCAAGCGCAGGTAACGCATCTACCACCACCATTTTCTGAAGTAGCTTAGGTTCTTTTGCTGCTATTTTCATAGCAAGCATTCCCCCCAAACTGTGTCCAACAATAATAGGCTGCTTGATTTTTTCCTTTTTGATATAAGAAATGATAGCTTCTGCCCAATTCTCCAAACTTGGATCTTTCACTGGAGTAACCCCTGCAAATCCTGCCATAGTAAAGAGGTAGCAGATATGATTAGGACTAAACTCCTTAACGGTATCTTGCCACACTTCTGCTGAGCAGGCAAGCCCTGGAATAAATAAAATAGGATTTCCTTTTTCTCCTGTTTTTTGTACTGAAAATGGCGCTGCTTGTCCAAAAGTACACAAAGGGAATATAAATAGAAATAAGAGGGTGGTTATCGTAATTTTTTTCATATATTGGGGAGTTAGGATAGAATTAGAAAAATATTATATTCTCTTGAGTTGTTCTTGCATCATTCGGATTTGATCCTTGAGCATATTTTGCTTATCTAACTTTTTAGCTTGGGTGAGGTACTCTTGGGCTTCTCGCTTACGTCTTTTTTGCATAGCTATACCCGCCAGACTCAACCTTGCCATAGCCTCATCATAACTCATATTAAGTCCATATTTGAGCGCTGTCTTGAAGTATTTCTCTGCCTGAGTAAGATTGGTCTGAGAAGAGACAATTCCATATAGATAATTATAATAGCCTCTTTGCTTTTTTATCAAAGCTGTTTCTGGATTTTTGATACGATCCAGCCACTTTTTAGTTCCTACCATATCCTGCTTACGCAGCCTTAGGAAAGCCAAAAGCAAAAATTCATTTCTAAAGAAAAACAATATAGGAAAAGCCGATAGTAGTATAAGAAATATCCCATTACCAATATTCCCTAAGGTAAATTGATAAATAGCAAATGCAAAGATAAGCACTGCTATAGCAATCTTTATGTATCTGTGAAACATTCGTTATAAAAGTAGATTAAAAAAATAGTCGGGATGACTGGACTCGAACCAGCGACCTCACGCACCCCATACGTGAACGCTACCAACTGCGCTACATCCCGAACAAACTTTGATTTGCGGGTGCAAAGATACACCTTTTTTTCTAAACAAACAAACTTTTTTATAATGACTAACGACTACTGATTAGTGACTAATGACAAATGACAAGTAACTAATTATGAAGCACTTGTCATTTGTTACTTGTCATTAGTAATTAAAGAGTGGTCTCTCTTGCATAAATTTGTTTACCTTATGAGCAACCGCTTCTAAGAGTTTTTCATCTTTAGCATTATTGATGACCTCATCTATATAGCCTGCTACCACTTCCATATCAGCTTCTTTAAGGCCTCGTGTGGTAACAGCAGCTGTACCTAAGCGGATACCACTGGTTACAAAAGGACTCTTATCATCAAAAGGTACCATGTTCTTATTGGCAGTAATATCAGCCTTCACAAGAGCTGTTTCTGCTTCCTTACCACTGATATTCTTGTTTCTAAGATCAATAAGCATCAGGTGGTTATCAGTACCGCCAGAAACGATGTTGTAGCCTTTTTCTACTAAGAGCTGAGCCAATCTCTTAGCATTCTTCTGTACCTGAATAGCATAGTGCAAGAACTCATCGGAGAGGACTTCTGCAAAAGATACAGCTTTGGCTGCGATCACATGTTCCAAAGGCCCTCCTTGGTTTCCTGGGAATACAGAAAGGTCTATTAGGGAGGACATCATACGGATTTCACCCTTAGGGGTTTTAAGACCAAAAGGATTTTCAAAATCCTTACCCATCATAATCATACCCCCTCTTGGCCCACGAAGAGTCTTGTGAGTGGTAGTAGTTACAAAGTGACAATGAGGAATAGGGTCATTGAGAAGACCTTTGGCAATGAGCCCTGCTGGGTGAGCTATATCGGCCATAAGGAAAGCACCCACACTATCAGCTATTTCTCTAAAGCGCTTGAAGTCAATATTTCTTGAATAAGCAGAATAACCTGCCACTATCATCTTAGGCTTTTCCTTTTGGGCTATTTCAGCTATTTTGTCATAGTTCAAAAGGCCTGTTTCCTTCTCTACCCCATAGAATAAAGGTTGGTATAGCTTTCCAGAGAAGTTAACTGAGGCTCCGTGAGTTAAGTGTCCTCCATGAGAGAGGTCAAAACCTAATATTTTATCCCCTGGGGCAAGAGTTGCAGCATATACAGACGCATTAGCTTGCGAACCACTATGGGGTTGTACATTCACATAGGCTGCTCCAAAGAGGGCTTTGGCTCTGTCTATAGCCAATTGTTCTACCTGATCCACTATTTGGCAACCTCCATAATAGCGTTTGCCAGGGTAGCCTTCCGCATACTTATTAGTAAGTACAGAACCTGCGGCTTCCATCACCTCTGGGCTTACAAAGTTCTCTGAGGCTATCAGTTCTATACCTCTGAGTTGTCTTTCTTTTTCTTGTTGGATAAGATCAAAAATTTGTTGGTCTCTCTTCATGGAAAATAAATATTTTAAGTGGTGCAAATATAGTTATTTTTTTTCAATAATGAGCCTTTTTACTGAAATTTATTTTCTTATTGTCTTATATATATGATTTGCCCATCTTGCCATTTTACCAGCTGTGAAGCTAAGGCATTAGGCTGATTTTCTTGGTGATAGGGCACAACAAAATCCACCGCCTGCTGTACTTCAGGCGCTATTTGAGCAAAAGTAGCTGCACTTGGCTCTCCGCTTATATTAGCCGAGGTAGAGACAAGCGGACGCCCAAAGGCTTCTATAAGCTGCTTGCAGAAATCATCTTGTACTATTCTGAAAGCCAGTGAATTATCTTCAGCCATAGGAAGATGCTTGTCATACACTTTTGTATAAATCACTGAGGTAGGGCGCTGTTGTTGGGCTAAGAAAGTGGCTATCTTCGCAGGTATCTCTACATACTGTGCCAGCATTTCTTGTGAAGCTACCAAGAGTATAAAGCTCTTAGTCAGTGGTCTTTGCTTGATCTGCTGGATACGCTGAATAGCTTTTTGGGAAAAAGCATCGCAGCCCAAGCCCCATATGGTATCAGTGGGGTAAAGTATTACCTTTTCCTCTTGCAAGAAAGAAAGGGTTTGGTGTATTATTTCTTTGAGTTCCATATTACAAAGTTACCTTTTTTCCATGACAAAACCCAACCTTCTTTTGAGTTTAGTATTTAATTAAGAAATTAGCGTGTATCTCAGAAAAAAATAGTACTTTTGCGACGTTTTTAAAAAATATATTTATGAATATAATCAAACCAAT
>CAJZFM010000045.1 GCA_915070235.1 uncultured Capnocytophaga sp.
AAAATAGCTGAATTGGTAGAATCATAATAAAATATATCTAGATTATGAAAAAAATATTCTGTATTCTTTTACTTATAGCATCAATTATAGCTTGTAATAATATAAAAAAACAAAAAAACAATCTATCTCTTTACAATCAAGAGGGTATAAGAGAGATTGATTGTGGAAAAATGATCTTAGAAATAGTTCAATCAAGTAATTTAGATTTATCAGCGTATTCAGATTATTTCGTAAGAATAGAACGAATTGAAGATAATAGCATCATTATTCAAGTATATTTTGAGAATGACATTTCAGAAACTAATGATACAAAACAAATTATAGAAAGTACTATTGCTTGGTTGTCATTGGATGTTAATAAAAAAGAATTGTATAATATAACTTTTGATTTAGAGAATCCAATAACTCTGAGCTTCAATAAAGAATTGCTTAATATCAATGATATTAAAGAAATATGTAAAAGTAGAGATTAAATTTATTAGATAGGTTTGTAGTTCACTGCTGTTGCCCTTTGATTTAAAAAAATACAACTCTAAGAACAATTTTTAGTAATACAAATAATGACAAACGATTTTAAAAATAAAATAGATTCCTATCTTTCATCAGAAGTAGGTAGACTTTTTATTCGATATAAGAATGAAGCTAAAGATATTGATTATACAGAGAAAGAATTGGATATTACAATAGATGATGCGCTCAAATATGTACTATTGACCTATGGAGGGGCTTATATAGGGGTAGATTTGTTACCTTGTTCTAAAGACCCTAATAATAAAAATCAAGAGACCATTTTAGATTATACAAAATCTATAAGAGACTATTATAAAGAAACAAATGTTTGCCATAGTATCCAATCAGGATATGTTATATCCATAGAGGGAAATGGGGATATTATCTTTGTAGATTCAGAGAACAAAGTAAAAATATTCTATCACGATACTAATGAAGAAGAATTATTAGCCAAGAACTTTGAGTCTTTTATAATAGAGCTGATATAGTAAAAGATTATGATAGAGACGATTACGGAACTACTTGCTTATGTTGATGGAATAGCTACTTTTAAAGGGCAGGAATATCCCTTTGAACTCTTCTGTAATGGTACAAAAGTAAGCGGAAGTTTGCAGGAATATTTACTAATGGAAATAGAAGAGGAGCAATCATGATAACAAATCGATTAAAGAAACTACTTCTTGAGAACAATATAACTATTGATTATAAAATTAGCCCCACAGAGTTTAATGCTAAGAAAGAGTTTATAATCAACATGTACCAATCAAAAGGATATGAGTCAATCAATGATTCACTGATACTCTTTTTAGCGTATTTCCTAAATAAAAGTTTCTCAGCAAGAGATAATAATATAGATTTTACTTTGGAAAAAGTATTGACAAACAAGAATAAAGGGAGTTATTCTTACATAGAGAGTTGTTTTGACTTAAAAAACTTAATTCCTTTTGCAATGGCGTATGATGATTATTATACATTGGTTATTGGTGAAGATAATAGAGTC
The DNA here is from genome assembly GCA_915070235.1 of uncultured Capnocytophaga sp. Lineage (GTDB taxonomy): Bacteria > Bacteroidota > Bacteroidia > Flavobacteriales > Flavobacteriaceae > Capnocytophaga. The sequence continues at coordinate 1,511 of CAJZFM010000045.1, forward strand.
TATGCGGAAGGGTTTGAGCTTCTTCTTTATGGAAGTGATCCCTTCGAGGCTTTGGAAAACTTGCTACAGGGTACTCCTATAGAGGCATTTAAGTTATAATCTGTAAATTTCATAAGACACAAAAGGAAGTTGTCACAGGCTTTTATTAAATATCCTCCGTACGTTTCTTGTAGCTTGTAGCCTATCATACCAAGAGTTTGTAACTTTATTACAGATTTATGGAGCTGGGTATGTAGGGTAATGAGTGTGAGCCACATAAGTATAAATTAGGGAGGTATAGGGTATGAGTAATGCAAAATGTGTCAGCGCGGAAAGTTGATAGAAAAAGTAATTTTGTTTGACTATAATAGGAGTTGTTAAAAATCAAGAAAATGACAAAAGAAATACTAATAGTAGGATTGGGTAGCTTTGTAGGTGGAGCCTTACGCTATATACTCTCTGTAGCCTTTAGTAAGGTAGGACGAGAATGGGCATTTCCCATAGGTATTATGGTGGTGAATGTCTTAGGCTGCTTTTTGATAGGGCTGCTGTATAGCTACTTTAAAAATAGGGTAGGGGAGTCTCTTCTGCCTTTATTACTGATGACAGGCGTTCTAGGTGGTTTTACTACTTTCTCTACTTTCTCACTTGAAACCGTACAGCTATTAGAGCAGCATGAATATCTAAAAGCAACTCTTTACGTGGTAGGCAGTGTAGGACTGGGAGTAGGAGCGTGCTTTGGAGGAATGAGACTGTTGGGTAATTAGGTAATTATTTCTTTGGATTTTTGCGCAAAACAGCGATTTATTTCTTTGGATAATTTAATTTTTGTATCTTAGTTATCTGATATATAACTATTTACAATATGTATTACCCAAAGATAAGGCAGAACGTAAGGTAAGCGTATGTCCGCTGTTTGCTTTATCGCAAATGAGTGTAAGTTCTGAAAAATGATTTGGCAATTTATCACTATCTTTGTCTCTGATAATCTAAAAATATTACTATGAGTGACATTATTACCAATATTGAACAATTAGACCCTATCAATGGAGTGTATACCTATGCTGACTATGTACTTTGGAAAATAAAAGATAGGTTGGAAATCCTCAAAGGTAAAATCTTTAAGATAAGTCCAGCCCCTGCTATTTCTCATCAGAAGATATCTGGGAATTTGTATGGTGAGATGTATCATTATTTCAAAGGAAAATCTTGCAAACTTTTTGCAGCTCCTTTTGATGTCGTACTCAAGAACAAAAAGGGCATAGAAGATAGCGTTGTACAGCCTGATATCTGTGCGGTGTGCGACCCTAAAAAATTAGAGAACAATAAGCGTTGCTTAGGTGCTCCTGATCTGATTATTGAGATACTATCACCAGGCAATACAAAGAAAGAGATGCGTGATAAATACGAACTCTATGAAGAAGCAGGTGTATACGAATATTGGGTAGTACGCCCTATTGACAAGGAAATTACCCAGTTTGTACTTGAAAATGGCAAATACCGCGCTCTTCCTCCTATCATAGAGGGAGATATGGTTTCTTCCGCTAAATTTCCAGAATTAACAGTAGCAACGGAGGATATTTTTAGGCTATAGTATGCCATAGCCTCACAAAAAAAGTGCTTGTAGTTCTATGTTCTACAAGCACTTTCCTATTAATCATTAACCATTAATGATTATTCTTTTTTCCAAATAATATCTCCTTCAGGAGCTTTAGGGCTAGCTGGGCTACTACCTTGTAGGGAGAGTACATAGCTGGCTACCTGTTGGCGTTGCTTAGCGGTAAGGGTAGCTTTCCAGGCAACCATTCCTTTACCTTCACGTCCTCCTTCGGAGATGGTGTGGAACACATTCTTGATACCACCACCTAGAATCCAGTGGTCATCGGTAAGGTTAGGGCCTATTCCTCCACCAGCGTCAGGAGCGTGGCACATGATACAGTTGGCTTGGAAGATGCTCTTCCCTTCTTGTAGGCTAGCCGCATCGGAGAGTTCCGTAACGCTATCAGCATCAATCATACCTGGGTTGGCCTTTTTGAAAGCCTCAATGGCTAACTTAGCATCGGTGAGTTCTTGTTCGTACTCAGCTTTTTGATCAGGGCCACCGAATACTTCATACTTGAACAGATACACTACAGCAAAGATGATACATGCGTAGAAAAGGTATGTCCACCAAGGGGGGAGGTTGTTGTCAAGCTCCTGAATTCCATCATAATTATGGTCAAGGATAATCTCAGATTCTTTTTCCAAAGGCTTCTGGTCAAGCATTTTGGCGACAAAGCGTCCCCACCAGCTGTTTTGTTCGGCCAGCTCTCTTTGGCGTTTTTGCTCATCAGAAAGCAAGTGGTCTAAAAGGTCTTCCTTGCGGTAGGCAACCATCTCTATGCCGATAAGGATAAGAGTCAGAAAGATCAGAAAGCCACCAATGGAAGGGATAGAAGTAATGGCCGAAGCTGCTTCTGTCCCATATATATATTCTAACAATAAGGCAGCGAAACCTACAATGATAAGAATACGTATTAAAGCTAATAAATTTCTCATAAAATGTTGTTGTTTTGATCGTCGTCGTTTAAAGGAAGGTTACTAATCTCATTCAAGTCCTTTTTCTTGTAGGAGAATACCCACCAGAAAAGGGCAATGAAAAAAGTAAAGCAAATAATCAAAGAAATAATCGGGTAAAGTGAAACACCTTCGATGGAAGCCATATGGTGTTTGATAAACTTCATCATAACGAATTATTTTTCAGCGGTTTCTTTTTTTGCTTTGATATCTACACCCAATCGTTGTAAGTAGGCAATCATAGCCACGATTTCACGTTTTTCGATGGGGATAAATTGCTCTCCACGAACCTCGGCATTTTTCTTAGAAGCCTCATAGTCAGCCACAAAGTTAGGGTCGTTCTGCAAGCTATTGGCGATAGCACGCGCTTGTACGTCTAAGTTTTCATGAGCAAACTTGAAGTCGGATTCGTTGTAAGGTACGCCTAATTTGGCAAGGGTGCGCATCTTCTGTAGGAGTCTGTCGGTGTTTAGCTCATTCTTAATCAGCCAAGGATAAGAAGGCATGATACTTCCTGCAGAGGTCTGTCTTGGATCCAGCATGTGGTTGAAGTGCCAGTTATTGTTGTACTTACCACCCAAGCGGTGCAAGTCAGGCCCTGTACGCTTACTTCCCCATAGGAACGGACGATCATATACGAACTCTCCAGCCTTGGAGTACTCTCCATAGCGCTCTACCTCGCTGCGGAACGGACGTACCATTTGGGTATGACAGCCCACACAACCCTCACGGATATAGAGGTCGCGACCTTCCAATTCGAGTGGCGTATAAGGTTTTACTTCGGCTATGGTAGGAATATTTTCTTTAACCAATAGGGTAGGGATAATCTGTACTGCACCTCCTATGGCCACAGCTATAGTAGCCCAAATGGTCATTTGTACAGGTTTTCTTTCGAGCCAGTGGTGAAGTGTCTCACCAGCCACACGTCTCTTGCTGATAGGCGCTAAGGCTGGTGCCTCGGCAAGCTCATCGGTTACAGCTTGTCCTTGGCGGATAGTCTGTATAACATTGATAACGGCTAAGATAGCTCCAGTGATATAGAGCGTTCCTCCTATGGCACGCATAGCGTACATAGGCATAATGGCATTGACTGTATCGAGGAAGTTACCATATACTAAGTTTCCGTCGGGGGAGAACTGTTTCCACATAGTAGCTTGGGTAAAGCCTGCGATATAGAGTGGAATAGTATAGAACACAATTCCTAAGGTACCTATCCAGAAGTGGGTATTGGCCATACGTACAGAGTAGAGCTTGGTTTTCCACATCTTAGGTACGAGGTAGTAGATCATACCAAAGGTAAGGAACCCATTCCATGCGAGTGCTCCTACGTGTACGTGAGCGATGATCCAGTCGGTAAAGTGAGCGATGGCATTTACGTTCTTTAGCGCTAAGGTAGGCCCTTCAAAAGTAGCCATACCATAGCCAGTAACAGCCACTACCAAGAACTTAAGCACAGGGTCGGTACGTACCTTGTCCCAAGCACCACGTAGGGTAAGCAGTCCATTGATCATACCTCCCCAAGAAGGTGCTACAAGCATTACGGAGAATACCACCCCAAGGTTCTGTGCCCATTCAGGAAGGGCGGTATAGAGCAAGTGGTGAGGCCCTGCCCACATATAGATAAAGATCAAGCTCCAAAAGTGAATAATGGAGAGTCGGTACGAATATACGGGTCTTTCGGCAGCCTTAGGAATAAAGTAGTACATCAGTCCCAAGAAAGGAGTGGTCAGAAAGAAAGCCACCGCATTGTGCCCATACCACCATTGCACTAAGGCATCTTGTACCCCTGCATATACAGAGTAACTCTTCATGGAGGTAAGGGAGATAGGGAACTCCAAGTTGTTGAAGATGTGCAGCAAGGCCACCGCTACGAAAGTAGCTAAGTAGAACCAAATGGCTACATAGATGTGGCGCTGTCTTCTCTTGATGAGGGTTCCAATCATATTGGCACCCCAAGCTACCCACACGATTGCAATGGCAATATCAAAAGGCCATTCCAGCTCTGCATACTCCTTGGAAGTGCTAAAGCCCATAGGGAAAGTAATTGCAGCACCTAAGATGATTAGCTGCCAGCCCCAAAAATTGAGTTTGCTCAGGAAATTACTGTACATACGTGCCTTAAGCAAACGCTGCATAGAGTAGTAACTCCCTGCAAAAATAGCATTCCCTACGAAAGCGAAGATGACCGCATTGGTATGCAATGGACGCAAGCGACCAAAGCTCAACCACGATACGCCTTCGGTAAGCGTAGGAAACAGAAAATAGTAGGCCAATAGCAAGCCCACACTCATTCCTACAACACCCCAAAAGAGCGTCGCATAAATGAAATTTCTAACAATTTTGTTGTCGTAATAAAATTGTTCCATTTCCATAAAAAAATGATTTAGCAAGTTTTAAGTTGTTGTTTGCTTTTCTTTCTTGTCTTTGTGGTAAGACATATGTGCTTTGTCCTCTTGTTCTTCCTTACAAGTAGGGGTTACCAATTCATCTTCAAAAAGCATGCGAATAGCAGGACTTTCTACGTCTTCGTATTGACCACTATGGATAGCGCGCAGGTACAAAAACAAGAACAATCCTACCACTACAGTACTTATGGATATGAGCATATAGATAACACTCATTGATTGTCAAATTTGGTGCAAATATAGTGATTTTTCTTGAAAGCAAAAATAAAATTTTACTTATTTTTCACGTTTTATTTCACTAACTACTAATAACTAACCACTAAACCGTTCTATAAGCGTTACAAGGTGTTCCCTGAACCAGCGAAAGCGGCTGATGATCATAATATGGGTGCCATTGTGGATACGGATACAATCCTTAATGTTTTTAATGGGGAAGACTATGTCCTTATCTCCTTGTATATGAATGAGTTTCTCAGGTGGAAGCGTAGGGAATTGCCAATTGAGTAGCTCACGGACACACCAAGCCAAGTAGTGGGGAGAGGCAAGACCTATATACTTGTAGTACAATTTCTTATAGCGCTTGGTGCGCTTCCAAAGCTCAAAGCTGGCCAGCCACTCTAAGGGTAGTAGCTGGTGTAGCCTTAGTCTCTTACAGCAGCGCATCCAGCGGGGGAGTTCCTCGGCCGATTTTACTGAGGATATAAGCACTACCCCCCTATAGGCAGGTAGCAAGGTGGCTATCTGTTGTACCAATACTCCGCCCAAAGAGACCCCTATAAGGATAGGATTTGGGGCGGTGATTCTCTGGGCTATACGAGAGGCGTAGGCAGCAAAAGACTCCTTAGCACGCGGTTCGTCCCAGTCAAGCAGATGTACCTCGTACTCCTCAGGCCACTCTAGGTGCTGAAAGATACGAGAACTGGCCGCCATACCAGGCATACAATAGACAGGAATAGCCATTTTTATTGTTTTTGGTGTAGGGTAACCCTTGCTTCTTCTTCTGGAGTTAGCTTCTTATTGGGATCAGCCAAGTAGATTAGCACTTGGGCATCTACCTTGTAATAGCTCTTTTGACCATCTTTGCTGATGAGGAAAATAGTCTTATTTTCTCCGTCCCAGCCAAATTTTCCTTTTTCCTCTCGGTTAGTTTCCTTATTCTGTGAGCGTTGTAAGAGGGAATAGGTGTTATTTTCTCCTAAGATAATGGTAGTTGAGAGCAGGTCACCATCCTCGGTAGGGAGTACCCCTTCGTAGCGAATTCCTTCTTGGGCAGGGGCCTTTTCTTGGGAGGCTTCCTGCGTGGAAGGAGTATTTTCGGAGGTTTGAGGAGTATTGTTGCAAGCAGCTACAAGCAGTAGAAAAAGAATGCTAAAGCGATACATAATTATAATTAGTTATTTTAGTGAATAGTTTCTCGGATATGGTACCTTGGCTCTGTCTCCCTACTTCTAAGTACCAATTCGGCTAAGAAGCCTGCCAGAAAGAACTGAGTTCCTATAATCATGGAAGTGAGTGCCAAGAAAAACTGGGGGCGATTAGTGATAAGACGTCCTGTAGGGTCTATAAAGAGCTTATCTATCCCTAAGTAAAAAGCAAAGCAAAAGCCTATGAAGAATACCAGTACCCCCAAGGCTCCGAATAAGTGCATGGGGCGCTTGCCAAACTTAGAGAGAAAGCCTATGGTGAGTAGGTCTAAGAAGCCATTGATAAAGCGATCTATACCGAATTTTGTTTTCCCATACTTACGTGCTTGGTGGATTACTACTTTTTCAGTAATACGAGAAAAACCAGCACTTTTGGCCAGTACGGGTATATAGCGGTGCATCTCTCCACGGACATCTACCGTTTTGACTACATCCTTTCGGTAGGCTTTCAAGCCACAGTTAAAGTCGTGTAAGGTAAGACCAGAGACCTTCCGTGCTGCCCAGTTGAAGAGCTTGGAAGGGAGGTTCTTGGTGAGCTTGTGGTCGTAGCGCTTTTTCTTCCAGCCCGATACCAAGTCATATCCCTCTGCTACAATCATGTGATAGAGTGCAGGAATCTCCTCTGGACTGTCCTGCAAGTCAGCATCCATGGTAATGACCACCTCACCCTCAGCCTTTGCAAAACCTGCATTGAGTGCTTGGGACTTGCCATAATTCCTTAGAAAACGAATCGCCTTTACATGGCTATCCTTGGTACAAATCTGTTGTATAACTTCCCAAGAATGATCCGTAGAGCCGTCATCTACAAAGAGGATTTCATAAGAGAAAGCCTCCCGCTCCATGACCTTTTGGATCCATTGGTGGAGTTCAGGAAGGGATTCTTCTTCGTTGAATAAAGGAATGACAACCGATATTTGCATGGACAAGGATTAATTTCTGTTGAAAATTTTGAAAAAGGAACTCGCCAAAAGGGAGAGAATGAGACCAAAAAACAAGTTGGACACCAGCGATAAGTTGAATTGTATCCATGGGGCGGTATTGCCTTCCATAGCAGTGCGCATCTGTTCGATAGTCTGGGGATCTACCTCTGGGTGTTCTCCCTTATAGGCTTCCAATTGTAGGCTGTTGAGAGTCTCCAAGTGGGTTGGTGCTATATATTTGATAAAAATAACCCAAAAAATAGCTGCTATCAACGCAAAAAGTATAGAAATACCCAGCCCTACCTTTATCATCTGTCTAAAACTGCGCTCTTTGCTCTGATAAATTCCTAAAAATATACACAAAGCAAGGACTAAGATAGGTAGAATACCAAAGAGAAACACCGTAAGTGGCTTACCATTGTAGGCATTTAAGGTGTATTGTAGCATCGTTAGGGCAATGCTAACCCCTGCTATGATATTCCCGTAAGTTAGCATCAGTTTTTGGTGCTTTTTCATAAGGTCTTTGTTTTTTCAGCCATAGTCTCTAGTAGCTTGGTAATAGGGCTTTTCACAACCATGGCCAGCATAGGGTTGAACTCTCCTTCGAAGGTGTAGGAAACCTCCGTCTGCGCCTCCGATTTGGGGTTAAGACCTATGCGAAGCGTAAAAGGGAGCTTGCCCTCTGGCGCTCCATAGATGAGTTCACTCACTGGAGTGAGCTTTTTCTTTTCCAAGAAAATTTCAGGCATACCCTTTAGGGAAAAAGAGAAAGAGGCATTGTCCTCCGAAGAGGCAAAGTGTGACAAGTTCTCTGGCATGAGTTCCTTGAAAAGAGCAACATTCTCTAATTTTTCATAGACTCCTGTAATAGGTAGACTGACGGATACGATAGGGGAGGTGATTTTCATATTAGATTATTTTATGTCCATTTGTCAGGGGCTAAGCGCCACTTAGCCAAGGTTTCTAACTGGGCTTGAGAGATATAATTTCTCTCTTTGGCCTCTTCCAGTAGGGCGTTGTATTGGCTGAGGGTATCTAAGCCTATAGCTGCTGAGGAAAAATTACGCTGAGCTACCTCAAACAAATAGGAGAAGATTGCCACCATACCAAGTACCTCCAAGTGGTTTTCTCTCAGGGCTTTGACCGCTCCTATACTACTCATACCTGTACTGATGAGGTCTTCTATCACCACAGTTTTTTCTCCTTTGGTGAAACTGCCTTCTATCTGGTTACCTCGGCCGTGCTTTTTAGGCTCTGGACGTACATAGACAAAGGGAAGACCTAAGCGGTCGGCCACCAGCATTCCCATACCTATGGCTCCTGTGGCTACCCCTGCTATGAGCTGTACATTAGGATATCTTTCTTTGATAAATTGGCTCATAGTAAGGGCAACTTTCTCCCTTGCAGCAGGGAAAGAGAGCAGCATACGGTTATCACAATAGATAGGCGATTTCCAGCCCGAAGCCCAAGTGAAAGGAGCTTCGGGGCTGAGCTTAATAGCCTCAATGTCAAGCAAAGTGCTTGCGATATCTTTAGCAATGGAAGCGGTTATTTCCATGATGATTATAATTTTTTCTTAACAGCTACTTCTTGGAAGGCTTCTATGACATCTCCTTCTTTGATGTCATTGTAATTCTTGATTTGCAGACCGCAGTCATAGCCCTTGCTCACCTCTTTCACATCGTCCTTAAAGCGCTTGAGCGAAGAGAGTTCACCAGTATAGATGACCACATTCTCACGCAAGAGGCGTATCTTGGAGTTACGATATATTTTTCCATCGGTAACCATACAACCTGCAATAGTACCCACCTTGGAGATCTTGAAGAGTTCGCGGATTTCTACCGTACCTGTGACCTCTTCACGCATTTCAGGTGAAAGCATACCTTCCATCGCATCCTTCAGATCGTTGATCGCATCGTAGATGATAGAGTAGGTACGGATATCTATTTCTTCCTTCTCGGCCAAGGCACGAGCATTGGACATAGGACGTACGTTGAAGCCCACGATAATGGCATTGGAGGCAGAAGCCAATAGGACATCGGACTCGGTGATTGCACCCACTCCCTTGTGAATGATAGAGATTTGAATCTCTTCGGTAGAGAGCTTTTGGAAGGAGTCGGTAAGGGCTTCCACAGAACCATCTACGTCCCCTTTGAGGATAATATTGAGTTCTTTGAAGTCTCCCAAGGCAATACGGCGACCAATTTCGTCTAAAGTGATATGGCGCTGTGTACGTACAGACTGCTCGCGAAGAAGCTGGGTACGCTTGGCAGCTATTTGCTTGGCTTCTTTTTCGTCTTCAAAGACATAGAACTTATCACCTGCTTGAGGAGCACCATCAAGTCCCAATATGGTTACAGGGGTAGAAGGAATGGCTTCTTTTACATTTCTTCCACGCTCATCTTGCATAGCGCGTATTTTCCCAGAATGGGTCCCTGCCAGTACATAATC
>CAJZFM010000046.1 GCA_915070235.1 uncultured Capnocytophaga sp.
CTCACAGCTGGGTATGTGAGGAGGTTTCTGAATATCAATAAGTTACAGAACTTGCAAAACTTAAATTAATTACTAATGACAAATGACAAATCTCTCTAATTTGTAAAGGGATTTGTCATTTGTTGTTATTCACTTTTCGCTTTTCACTTTTCACTACTGATTAGGTAGTTCCTTGTATCCCATATTCCATAGAGAGAAGGCTTGTTCGTCAGCATATCCTTCGATCATCTTGCTCACTGGGGTACCTGCTCCGTGTCCTGCATTGGTTTCTATACGAATGATAATAGGTACATTCTTGCAGGCTTGTTTTTTCTGCAACTGAGCGGCAAACTTGAAGCTGTGGGCTGGCACTACACGGTCGTCATGGTCGGCAGTGGATACCATGGTAGCAGGATAGCAAACGCCCTCTTTTACATTATGTACAGGGGAGTAACCTTTGAGGTATTCAAACATTTCCTTGCTGTCATCGGAGGTACCATAGTCATAAGCCCAACCTGCACCTGCGGTGAACTTGTGGTAGCGGAGCATATCCATAACCCCTACATCGGGCAAGGCTACACGCATAAGGTCAGGACGCTGGGTCATTACGGCTCCTACCAAAAGTCCTCCGTTAGAAGCTCCTTTGATAGCCAATTTCTCCTTAGAGGTATATTTTTCTTTGATAAGGTATTCAGCAGCGGCAATAAAGTCATCAAACACGTTTTGTTTCTTGAACTTAGTACCATCGTCATGCCATTTTTTACCATATTCACCACCTCCACGGATATTAGCAGTGGCATATACTCCGCCATTGTTCATCCATACAGCGATGCTTACGCCAAAGTAAGGATAAGTGATAGCATTGAACCCGCCATAGCCATAGAGTAGGGTAGGGGCGGTACCGTCGAGCTTGGTAGTTTTCTTATAGGTAATGGTCATAGGCACCTTAGTACCGTCCTTAGAGGTATAGAATACTTGTTTGGACTCGTACTCATCAGAGTTGAAAGCAATAGAAGGTTTCCAATATTGGGTAGTTTCCCCACTTTCCAAGTTGAGTTTGTAGATACTTGTAGGAGTACAAGTGTTGGTAAACCAGAAATAAGTATCCTTTTGATTCTCTTTGGAAGAGAATCCACCGGCAACCCCTATGGAAGGGAGCTTAATATCGCGAATAAACTTACCTGAGAAGTCATATTGTTTTACTTCGGTAAGGGCAGCCACGGTATATTTGGCAAGGATATAGCCACCAGCGGTGGTGATGTCCAATACATTTTCATTTTCAGGGATAAGATCCTTCCAATGTTCAGGAGTTGGATTCTTTACGTCGGTAACTACTACTTTTCCATTAGGAGCGTTGAGGTTGGTGAAGAGGTAGAGCTTATCACCCTTGATATCAATCACCGAAGTATCGGAAGAATAGTCGTTAAGGATAGTTACCAAAGGTGCTTTAGGGTCTTTCAAGTCTTTGATAAAGAGCTTGTTACCAGAAGTAGCATCCGCACCGAAGATGATAAGGTATCTTTGGTCATCGCTTACATAGGCATCGGTATAGCGGTTTTTTTCCTCAGCAGTACCTCCGAAGATGAGCACATCTTCTTTTTGGGAAGTGCCGAGCTTGTGGTAATACACCTTGTTCTGGTCGGTTTTTTCAGAAAGCTCACTACCCTTTGGCTTGTCATAAGAAGAGTAGTAGAAACCTTCGTTTCCTTTCCAGTTACCTCCACCGAATTTTACATCTACGATGGGGTCGCCTATTTGTTCTTTGGTCTTAGCATTGAGCACTATGGCTTTTTTCCAGTCGCTACCAGCCTCAGAGATAAGGTAACATACCAAAGAACCATCTTTGGAGAAGTTTAGCCCAGCCAAGGAAGTGGTTCCATCGGCAGCAAACTTGTTAGGGTCAAGGAATACTTCCTCTTTACCGTCCTTATCCTTGCGGTAGAGCACACTCTGGTCTTGCAAACCGTTGTTGCGATAGTAGTAGGTATAGTCACCTTCTACAAAAGGAGCGCCTGACTTTTCGTAATTCCAGAGTTTTTCTAGTTGTTCCTTAATCGTTTTGCGGTAAGGAATCGCATTGAGATAATCAGTGGTGAATTGGCTTTGTGCTTTCACCCAAGCCTCAGTCTCTGGGCTTCGGTCGTCTTCGAGCCAACGGTAAGGGTCAGCTACTTTCTCTCCGAAATAATCGTCTTCTACGACTTGTTCTTTGGTTTGGGGATAGGTAAAGTCTTTCATCTGTTCTGTCTCGGCGGGTTGTTGAGGGTTGTTCTTACAAGCCGAAAGGGCAAGAGCACAACCTAGCGGAATAAAAAAATACTTCATATTAATTGTTAATTATTAATTTTCATTTTTCATTTGGTAGTTTCTTATACCCCATGTTCCATAGGGCAAAGGCTTGCCAGTCAGCGGTTTGGTCTATGATTTTGCTCACAGGCGTACCTGCGCCATGGCCTGCATTGGTCTCTATACGGATAAATACAGGGTTTTTGCAGGCTTGTTTGCTTTGTAGCTGTGCAGCAAACTTGAAGCTGTGGGCGGGTACCACACGGTCATCATGGTCTCCAGTGAAGACAAGAGTAGCAGGATAGCAAACGCCCTCTTTTACATTGTGTACGGGGGAGTAGCCCTTGAGGTACTCGAACATTTCCTTGCTGTCATCGGAAGTACCATAGTCGTATGCCCAGCCTGCACCAGAGGTGAATTTGTGGTAACGAAGCATATCCATCACCCCTACATAAGGCAAGGCAACACGCATAAGATCAGGGCGTTGGGTCATTACTGCTCCTATGAGTAGTCCGCCGTTGGAACCACCCTTGATGGCGAGTTTCTCCTTGGAGGTGTATTTGTTATCTATCAAGTATTGGCAAGCAGCGATAAAGTCGTCAAATACGTTTTGTTTCTTGAACTTAGTACCATCATCATGCCATTTCTTACCATATTCACCACCACCACGAATGTTGGCCACAGCAAATACACCCCCATTGTTCATCCATACGGCATAAGTAACAGCGAACCAAGGGGTATAGCTGATGTTGAATCCACCATAACCGTAGAGACAAGCAGGAGCTGTACCGTCCAAGGGAGTCCCCTTCTTATAGGTGATGATCATAGGTACTTTGGTGCCGTCCTTGGAGGTATAGAATACTTGTTTGGACTCAAAATCATTAGGATTGAAGTCTATCTTAGGTGCCCAATAAAGCTCCGTATCCCCTTTGTCTAAGTGTAACTTATAGATACTTGAGGGAGTATAGAAGTTTTCAAAGGAAAAATAACTTTCATTTTCCTCCTCCTTAGCACTATTCAAGGTTACTGTACCTAAGGCAGGGAGCTTGATATCTCGGATCAGTTTTCCCTCAAAATCATATTGCTTCACTTGGGAGATAGCGTCTTTCATATAGTGAGCTAAGATATATTTCCCAGCCACTACAGGGGTAAGTACATTTTGTGTTTCAGCAATAAGGTCTTTCCAGTGTTCAGGGGTAGGGTTTTTTATGTCTGCTACCACAATTCTCCCGTTAGGGGCATTCAGGTTGGTGTAGAAATAGATCTTATCCCCTTTGATAGAGAGGACAAAGGTGTCAGAATCATAGTTATTGAGGATAGCAACCAGCGGACTATTGGGTTTTCTAAGATCCTTGATCCACAATTTACCTCCAGAGGTGGTTTCCTCTCCACGGATAATTAGGTAGTTCTCATCGTTAGACACATAGCCACCTACGTAGCGATTTTTTTCCTCTGGTTTGCCTCCGAAAACTAATACGTCAGCTGATTGAGGAGTGCCGAGCTTATGGTAGTATAGCTTGTTTTGGTCAGTCTTTTCAGAAAGTTCACTACCCTTTGGCTTGTCATAGCTACAGTAGTAGAAGCCTTCATTTTTGTACCAATAGCCTCCTGAGAATTTGATATTGACAAGGGTATCGCCCACCTGTTCTTTGGTTTTAGTATCTATGACAATGGCCTTACGCCAGTCGCTTCCCCCTTCTGAGATAAGGTAGCACAAGAGGGAGCCGTCTTTGGTAAAGTTGATTTCGGCCAAGGAAGTTGTCCCGTCGGCAGCGAATTTATTAGGGTCAAGGAAGAGTTCCTCACGGCCTTCTTTGTCTCGGCGATAGAGGGCATCTTGGTTTTGCAAACCGTTGTTTTTATAATAATAGGTATAATCTCCAGCCTTGAATGGAGCGGAGAGCTGCTCATGGTTCCATAGTTTTTCTGCTTGTGTCTTAATCTGGTTACGGTACGGAATAGAGCGCAGATAGTCAAAGGTAACCCCATTCTGAGCCTTTACCCAAGCGGCAGTTTGTTGGCTTCTATCGTCCTCAAGCCAGCGATAAGGGTCAATCACCTTCTCTCCAAAATAGGTGTCTTCTACATTTTCCTTTTTGGTTTCAGGATAAGAAAAGTTTTCCCATGTCTCTTTCTCTTCTTTAGCAGTTTGTTTTTGCTGGAGCGAATGACATGCCGTCAAGGTAAGCAAACACCCCAAAGGAATAAAGAATGATTTCATATGTAATGATTAATTGTTAATGATCAACGGATAAGATTGTATGGCAACTGACCTTTATCGTAATCAAAGCCAAATATACGTTTTTTTTCAGAACTGACAAAACCAAGAGATAATAAATTACAGCAAGACAATTCCTAATGGTGTTATTAATCATTATTAACGCCAATCAATAGTAGAAAATGATTGTATAGACCAATTCGTTAAGATGCAATTTGTTGAGCCTTAGTAAGTTAGTAGGTAGTATTTTAATTATTGATTCGTGTTATTAGTATTAATCATTAACTTTAACTTCTTTTTATTATTACTTACTATTGATTTTACTGATTAAATGTTGTAATTTTGTAGTCTCTAAGAAGTTTATCTATAATCCTATAAATCATGAAAAAGCAAATCGTACAAGCCCTATGGCATATTGCCAATGGCAGACCTCAAGAGCAAGGGGAGAAGGTAGTTTATCCCAACATACGCGAACAACTCAATGCAATCAAAGCTCTTATGAGCATTGACGGCTGGGACGAACTTGACCCCCAAGAGGATATGCCCGCCCCAGTGGCCACCTCTTGTACCCCTACTGTAAGTAGTAAAGAAACTACAAACCACGAGCAAACGCCAACCATTGAAGGGGAAAAAGTAAGTGAGCCACAGGAACCCACAGAGAAAGAAATCCCCACAAAGCGTGATGCTGTAGCAATTGTTGTACAAGAACAACCCTTATCACAACAGCCCGCACAACAACCTCCTACTAAGCGTGTTCCTAAAAAGATGTCAGTAGGAAAAATGAAGAGAATACTAAGGCGGGGTAAATTGGTCAATTAGCTAATGTCTTTCCTTATTCATATTGAGCCTGAGGAAGATAAAGAGTAGCATAGTAAAGCCCCATAACCCCGACCCTCCATAACTGAAGAAGGGTAGTGGAATCCCCACAGTGGGCATGGTACCGATAACCATACTGATATTGACAAAGAAGTGTATAAAGAAAATCGCCGCTACACAGTAACCGTAGATACGGTAGAACTTACTCCGCTGGTTTTCAGCCAAATACCATATACGCAGACAGAGAAAAGCAAAGAGAAGGGTAACGGTAGTCGTTCCATAGAAGCCCCATTCCTCACCCAAAGTGGTGAAGATATAGTCGGTATGTTGTTCAGGGACAAAGTCTCCCTTGGTAAGGGTTCCTTCTAAAAATCCCTTACCTGAGAGTCCTCCCGAGGAGATGGCCGACTCGGCTTGTAAGGTGTTGTAAGCTACAGTCTGGCGAAGTGTTTGGCTATCGGTGATCTCGTTATCTAGGCGTAGCCAAAGGCTAAAGCGATCTCGGTGGTGCTGCTTGAAAACATTATAGAAAATGAAATTGGCCGAATACGAGGTCAGCACACATAGTATTACTAGCAAAGATACATGCCTATAAGGGGTATGTCCGTTGCGCTGTTTTGCCCAATAGCCGTAGAGCAGAGCAAGGAAAACGAAAAAGGTGATCGTGTTGCCCATACCAAACTTTAGGGTGGAGAGGAAAACCATTAGGAACAAGAGCATCAGAAAGATAAAGGAGGAACTCATGCCCTCTCGGTTCAACGCAAAGATAAAAGCCCCATAGACCAAGGTACTCCCTGGGTCGGGTTGTAAGATGATGAGAAAACAAGGTATGATAATAATCACCAGAGTATTAATCAAGTCCTTGAACTTACGTATGTCCGTCTGTATATGGCTGAGCTGTTTGGCAAAGAGCAGTGCAGTAGCTGTTTTGGCAAACTCGGCTGGTTGTATGGTAACAGGGCCTATGGCATACCAAGCCTTAGCCCCATTGATTGTCTTTCCAAAGATAAGCACCCCTACTAGTAGTAGCATGGCTACCATATAGAATATTTCTGCGGAGTTCTCATAGAACTTCGGTTCAATAGCCAAGATAAATAGGATAAGCAACACGCTGGTACAAACAAAAAATAGTTGCTTGGTGGCATGCTGAGAGAAGTCCATAAGATTGGTGGTTTGTTCGTTGTAGCCTGTGGCATAGATACAAACCCAACCAATGGAGACCAACGCTATATATAGGAGGACACTGAGCCAGTCAAGGTGTTTTAACATAGGACTATTTATTAATAGAGAAAGGTCGTCCAGAGTAAGGCTTGGCATATTCGTCCTCCAAGCTCTTTTCTATCATTCTTTTCTCAAGGTCTTTTCTTTTTACATTTTTAGTGAGGTATTCCTCTATCATTAGTGAGGCGATAGGCCCTGCGATACGGGCACCGAAGTAACCATTTTCTACCACCACCACTATGGCAATCTTGGGGTCTTCTATAGGTGCCATAGCCATGAATATGGAGTGGTCGGTCAGCTGCATACGCTTGCCATTGACCCTGATATAGTTCTCGGCTGTCCCTGTCTTGGCCGCTACATTGATACTATCTATTTGGGTGCCTCTGGAGGTTCCTCCCGTATAGGAGAGGTTCATACCTCGTATGATAGGGTCAAAGTATTTAGGGTCAATACGGGTGTGCTTTTTCTGGGTGTATTGGGTAAAAGGGGTCGTTTCCCCTCCTATTTTTTTCACCACATGAGGGGTATAGTACCAGCCCTTATTGGCAATAGCCGATAGGGCATTGGCCAGTTGCAAAGGAGTTACCAGTACCTCTCCCTGCCCTATACCATTGGAGATATTGGAGGTGGCTCGCCATCCGTTCTCTCCATATTGTCGGTTATAGAAAGCAGCATCGGGCAGATAGCCTTTGCGACCAATAGGAAAGTCACTACCTAAGTAAGTTCCAAAACCAAAACTCTTTAAGTCCTCAGCCCAAGCGGTCAGCCCCTCGGCAGGGGTAGGGTATTTTTCTAAGATCTTGCGGTATTCGTGGGCAAAATAGGCGTTGCAGGAGGTGGCAATGGCATGGATCATATCAAGTGGAGAGGCATGCCCGTGGCACTTCATCACCCGGTTTCCGTAGTGGTAGCCACCATTGCAGGAGACCAAGGTGTTGGGGGTCATCACCCCTTCTTGTAGGCCAAGCAAGGCTGTGAAAGGTTTGAAGGTAGAACCAGGAGGATACTCAGCCAAGAGGGCACGGTCAAAAAGTGGCTTGGCGATAGAGTCATTGTACAGCAGGGTGTAGTTCTCCGAACGCTTGCGCCCTACCAGTAGATTGGGATCATAGGAAGGGGCGGAGACAAGCGCTAAGATCTCCCCTGTCTTGGGTTCTATAGCCACAATACTGCCACGCTTACACTGCATAAGAGTCTCTCCATAGCGCTGCAAATCGTCGTCTATGGTCAGTTCTAAGGACTTACCCGCTACAGGGAGGGTGTCATAAATACCATTTTTATAAGAGCCAATCACGCGGTTGAACTTGTCCTTTTGTAGGTAACGTACCCCTTTCTTGCCTCTGAGAAAGTCCTCATATTGCTTCTCTACTCCTTGTCGGCCAATGATTTCGCCTGCCAAATAGTAAGGGTTGTTCTTCAGTTCCCAATCATTCACCTCACTGATGTAGCCCAATACATTGGCACCACTGAAAGTCTCATAGTGTCGGAGCAAACGCTTTTGTACAAAGAAGCCAGAGAACTTTCGGAGTTTTTCTTGCAAAGGGGCGTACTCTTCCTTGGAGAGTTGGCTAACTAAAACTGAAGGCTTGCGGTAAGAATATTTCTTAGCCTTGTCCAAACTCTCGCGGAACTGTTCTATACTGATATTCACCAGCGAACAAAACTCTAAGGTATCCAAGGGCTTTACCTCACGTGGTACCACCATGATATCATAAGCAGACTGGTTGGAAACCAGTAGCTTACCATTTCTATCATAGATATACCCGCGTTCTGGGTAATCATAAGACACCTCTATAGCCACATCTTTAGCAATATTGTCTTTGCGAGTGTCTTTATCAAGTATTTGTAAATAGAAAAGTCGAATTAATATAGAGATCGTTCCTACACAGATAATAAAAGGGAGGAATATTTTTTTCATTATTCTATAATGCCTAATTCAGCGTGGCAAAAATAATCATTATCTTTGAAAATCACAATAAAAAAAATGTGAATTTTTACGAGAAATATTTTTATTTTGTTTTTTTAGCTTTATATAAATCTTCCAGTAATTCATCATTATTTTTATATTTTTTTATAAGTTCTATCAGATTTTTCATTCCTTCAACTTCTGACATTTCATTAAGCTCTCTTCTTAATTTCCAAATTTTTTCCAAATTTTCTCTTGGAATAAGAAGCTCTTCACGTCTTGTCCCACTTTTTAGTACATCAATTGCAGGAAATATTCTTAACTGTTCCAATGTTCTGCTTAAAATGATTTCCATATTTCCTGTTCCTTTAAATTCCTCAAAAATTACTTCGTCCATTCTACTTCCAGTTTCAACAAGAGCTGTTGCAATAATTGTAAGGCTTCCACCATTTTTTATATTTCTTGCGGCACCTAAAAATCTTTTTGGATAATAAAGGGCATTCGGATCAATTCCTCCTGAAATCAATTTTCCACTTGATGGGATTGTTATGTTATACGAACGTGCCAATCTTGTTAAGCTGTCCATTAAAATTAAAATGTCCTTCCCACGTTCCACTTGCCTTTTTGCCATTCGAAGCACATTTTCTGTAACTTCTGTATGTACTCTTGGGTCTTCATCAAAAGTAGCTGAATATACTTCCGCATCTTTTACGTTTTCTTTAATATCCGTAACTTCTTCAGGACGTTCATCAATTAACAGTATCCATACATCAATTTCAGGATTGTATTTTATAATGTCATTTGCAAGCGTTGAAAGCAATACTGTTTTTCCAGCTTTTGGAGGTGCAACTATAAGACCTCTCTGTCCTTTTCCAATTGGCGAAATTAAGTCAATAATTCTTGAAGAAATTTCTCCGCTTCCCAAATTTAACTTCTCATCTGGATATGATGGCACTAAATCGTCAAAATATGGACGTTCGAGTGATTTTTCAGGCAAATCTCCATTTACTAGCAGTACTTTTAAAATTCCATAATTCTTCTCTGTGCCAATTGGTATTCTTAATTCTCCAAATACAATATCTTCATTTCTTAGGAAAAATCTTTTTATTTGTGACATTGAAACATAAACATCAGGACCAATTGAAGTATTTCTCAAAAATCCATAATTTCCATCTCCAATTACATCCAGCTTCCCAAATCCATAAGTTTTTCCTCTTTCTTCCCCTTTTTTAATCAAAATAGCATTTATAAGTTCAAGTTTTGACATTCCTGAAAAATTTTCAATTTTATATTCTTTTGCCATTTTCTTTAGTTTTGTCACATTTTGTGAAAGAATATCCTTTATCATTTCCTCTTCAAGATTCAAATTTTCTGAACTATTTTTTTTCTCTGTTTCTTCTTCTTTTTCAATTTGTTTTTTTTCTTCTAAATTTTCGCTAAGTCCTGAAATTTCCTTTGTTTCCGACGCTTTCGGACGTCCTCTTTTCTTTTTTACAGGTTCAATCTGCTCTTGCTGATTTTTTCCCATCTCGACTTCTATCTCTGTTTCCTTTTTCTTCATTTATTCCTCCACCAGCTCTCCATATAATGTCCATGTTTTAGCATCATAGATTCTTGTTTTTACAAATTTTCCCTTTAAATCTTTTCTATCACTTTTAAACAAAACTATTTTATGTGTAGAACTTCTTCCAGTCAACATTTCAGGATTTTTTCTGCTTGGTCCTTCAACAAGTACTTTTACAATTTTCCCTAAATATTTTTGGCTTTCTTCCTTTGCCTTCATATTCTGTAATCTCATAAGCTGTTGCAATCTCTCATTTTTTACCTGCTCATCAACCTGTCCTCCCATCGTAGCTGCAGGAGTTCCAGTTCTTTTAGAATACATAAACATAAACGCATTTTCAAATCCAACTTCATTCACAACATCCATCGTGTCTTGAAAATCTTCATCTGTTTCCCCTGGAAAACCTACGATAATATCTGTTGTAAGCCCAATATCAGGTACTTTCTCCTTAATTTTTTTAGCAAGTGCAATAAATTCCTCTTTTGTGTATCCTCTGTTCATTGCATCCAAAATTTTCGTAGATCCTGATTGTAGTGGTAAATGTAACATTCTCGCTATTTTAGGATTTCTTGCAATTGTATCAATTACTTCGTCACTAAAGTCTTTTGGATGTGGCGACACATATTTTATCCAGAAATCTCCTTCTACATTTGCACTTTGCTCCAGCAACTCTGCAAAATTATCTTCTCCATTTGCAAAATCACTTCCATATGAATTTACATTCTGTCCTAAAAATAATATTTCCCTGTATCCTTTTTTTGTATATTGCTCAACATCCCTGACAACTTCGTTAAGAGGTACAGAACGCTCCATTCCACGTACATAAGGAACTATGCAAAATGTACAATAATTATTGCATCCATAAGTTATTGAAATAGAAGCAACAATATCATCACCAAAATCTGCATCTACCCTTGTTGGCAATTCATCCTCATCATCCACCATAACAATATGTGTTTCTTCCCCAGATTCAATTCTTTCTAAAATATCAGGAATTCTTCCTATATTCTGATTTCCAAGAACCAAATCGACATAAGGCGTTTTTTTAATAAATTCATCTCTTACCTCTTGAGCAAGACATCCTGTAACACCAATAATCATTTTCCCATCTTTTTCTTCCTTTATTCTCTTCAAATCTCCAAGTTTTCCATACACCTTAACAGCTGCTCCTTCTCTTACTGTACAAGTATTCAAAAATACCAAATCCGTATTTTCA
>CAJZFM010000047.1 GCA_915070235.1 uncultured Capnocytophaga sp.
GAGAGGAAGATGATCTTTCCTAAGAAGCGTGGCTGCTTGGATATTTCCACTATATGCTTGATGAGGTCTTGCCCAGCCTTGTCGGCAGGGTGTGCCTTCCCAGCAAAGATAAATTGTACAGGGCGTTCGGGATTGTTGATAATGGCATCTAACCTATCTAAGTTGGTAAAGAGCAGGTGGGCACGCTTATAAGTAGCGAAACGACGGGCAAAACCTATGGTAAGCACATCATCACGAAGAGTATCAAATACTTCTACAATTTCACGAGGCGTAAAATAAGTGATGTTTTGGCCATCGGTTAGGTTGTGCTTGATACGGCGAACGAGCTTGGAGCGGAGTTCTTGCTTTATCTGTGCTACTTTCTCATCAGGTACATTGTATATTCCCTCAAATGAGGCAGCTGTATAGATACCTGATTCTTTCTTGAAGTACTTTTCTTCTACCTCTTTCCATAGCGGAGAAGTCCAAGTAGGACGGTGTACCCCGTTGGTTACATAGCTGATATGGAGTTCTTCAGGGAGGTAACCTTTCCACATATCTTTGAATATATCACGGCTTACCTCACCATGGAGCATACTCACCCCATTGACCTCCTGAGAGAGGTTGGCAGCCAAGAAGCTCATGGAGAATTTCTCATGTGGGTCACCTACATTGATCTTACCAAGGGAAAGGATCTGCTGCCAATCCACATGGAGCTTTTCAGCATAGTCGCCTATGAAAGCACGGAGCATGGTTTCCTCAAAGGCATCATGCCCTGCAGGTACAGGAGTATGTGTTGTAAAGAGGGAAGAAGCACGTACTACTTCCACCGCTTCAGAGAAGGAAAGGTGATACTCGTTGATAAACTTGTTCAAACGTTCCAATCCAATCAAGGCAGCGTGTCCTTCGTTACAGTGATAGATGTCATAAGAATGGCCTAAGCTGCGGAGCACCTTGATACCACCCAAGCCCAAGAGCATCTCCTGCTTGAGTCGGTTTTCCCAGTTTCCGCCATATAGGTGGTGAGTGATGGTACGGTCTTCCTCGTTATTGTCTTCATAATCAGTATCCAAGAGGTAAAGCTCAATACGACCTACATCCACACGCCATACACGTGCATAGAGGGTACGACCTGGTAAGTCTAAGGTTATCTTCAGCCACTTGCCTTCCTTGTCAAATACTGGGGAAACAGGAATCTTGGTAAAGTCTTGAGCCTCATATTCAGACTCTTGATTTCCAAAGGCTGATATCTTTTGAGTGAAATAACCATAACGATAAAGTAAGCCCACCCCTGTGATTTTGGTAGCCTTGTCACTGGCCTCCTTGAGGTAGTCCCCAGCCAAGATACCCAAACCTCCTGAATAAATCTTCAGGGAGGAGTGCAACCCAAATTCCATACTAAAGTACGCTATGGAAGGACTTACCATGTCTTTCTTCTTCTCCATATAGGCAAGGAAGTCAGCATATACCTTTTGCAAGCGTGCCATGAAGGCGGAGTCGTTTTCCAAGGCCTTGAATTGGCTTACCGAAATAGAGTCAAGCAATAGGATAGGATTCTTATGTACGCGATGCCACTCTTCGGGGTCTATACTCTTGAAGAGCTGTTCTGCCTCTTCGTTCCAGCACCACCAAAGGTTTTTAGCCAATTCTTCGAGGGCTCTGAACTTCTCAGGGGTGGCGCGGTGTACAATCACACTACGCCAGAAAGGTGTATTGACCACCTTGGACTGCTCCCATACCTCCACATCGGTGTCAGCTACAGGCAGATTGGCCAAGCGTGGTTGTAATTTGCTCAAGGTAAGCTCGTAGGCTTTTAGGTAAAAAGCAAAGAACTTATTCCAAAGAGCAGCTTTGCCTATTTGTTGAGCATCCTCCCATAAGGCTTCATAAGCAGTAGGGGAGAGGCGTGCAATCTTTTCTATTTGGCTTACTACCCCTATTACTACTTCTTGGTAGTTACTATCGTCACGACGAATAACTTTCAAGGCCAAGTTCTCGTTAGGGAAATGAGACAATGCCCAAGTACCAAAGCCCGCTAAGGTAGTGGTTATAGTAGGTACCCCAAAGCATAAGCTCTCAAAAGGTGTATAGCCCCAAGGCTCATAGTAAGAAGGGAAGACAGTAAGGTCTATCCCTGTCAAAAGATCATAGTAAGAGAGGTTAAAGACCCCATCATTACCCAAAAGATAACTTGGACAATACACTACCTTCACCTTATCTTGCTCTTGGTTAAAGAGTTGTGCCTCTTTTAGTTTGGATATGATGGTGTTTTGGTATTCGTCCCTTACCAAATGTGTTGTATAGGTCTGCCCAACGTTATTAACGCCCTCATAATCAGAAGGGATAAGAATGAAAGCAACCACTTCTTGGTCAAAGGTAGCATCCTTATTGATTTTTTGAAGAGCGTCAATGAATACATCTATTCCTTTGTTTCTGAACTCATTGCGTCCGCTGATAGCCACAAAGAAAGGTTTTTTCTCAAAGGTAGTTCCTGTAACCCTCTGGGCTACTTCTTGCAGTTTGGCAGCGGCTCTTTTGTGTTTTTCGAGAAAGCTTGTGCGGTCGCTCAAGTGGTCTTCGTCAAAGCCATTAGGGGTAACCACCTCAGGGATACGGCCTAAGAAGTGAGCTGCTTCACGAGCAGTAATATCGCTCACGGTGGTAAATACATCGGCCTCACAAGCAGCCTTAGCCTCCAAGAAATGCTTATGCTGTACCGAGAAGCGGTAGGCCAATTCGGTAGGCTTGTACTCTTCCAAATAGTTGTACAATGCCCAGCCATTGCCAGCTATGCTACGCCCCAAAACAGTTGCATGGGTAGTGAAAATGGTACCTACTTGGGGAAGCTCTTTTTTCACATATAGCAAGGCAGTACCGCACATCCACTCATGAAAATGGGTGATTACATGCTCACGTACTCCCACTTGGAAGTGAATAAAGCTATCTAAAACTTTTCCTACAGCATAACCAAAGAGGGCAGACTCGGTGAAGTCCCAAGAGGCATTGAGCGAATCTAACTGTTGGGTATTCCAGTAGTAGGTAAGAATTTCATTTTTCTCGCTAATATAATGGGAAAAATCCACCAAAATAGCAATGGGTTTTCCTTTTATATTCCAATACCCTGTTCTTACGCGTAGGCCTTCCTCCTTTGTACGAGCGAGCCATGAAGGGAAAAGCGTGTCATCTTGTACGAACTCAGGGTTTTCCTTGTGTTGCCATAGGTCAGGGCCTATGGTGATATACTTGTCTGCAAACTTGTCTCTGAGCAGTGCAGCACGTGTTGCCAATACGGTATGTATGCCACCAATCTTGTTGCATACTTCCCAGCTAATTTCAAATAAATAATTCGGATCCATTGTTATTTCTTCTTTCATTGATTATGGTTCTAACACTCTGCAAATATAAATAATATTTACAAGGAAAAAAAGTAAAACCACTGATTTTTAATCTCTTTTTTTCAACAACTTGATTATCAGTGATTAATGGTTAACGGTCAATCGTTAATTGTTATGAAGACTAATCACTAATAATTAACAATTGACAATTGATAATTAACAATTACCCTGACACGGTTTGTCCAGTTAGGCGGCTATCTTTGCAGCGTGGAAAGAAGAAGTTTATAAATCCATAGATTTTTATAGGCAAAAAGGAAATACATGTCATAAAAATTTTATATCTTTGTTGCAAATTTTTACTATAAAATATGTTAGCCTTTGGTTGGGCTTTAGATGAAGTAGAAGGAGCTTGCTTTTAGTGTGTTTTTAAGGGGAAAAATAAATATTAAATGTTAAATATTATGGAAGTACAAACATTATTGACAACATTCAGAAAAACAATAACTGAATGGAATGAAAAAGAGGAAAAAGGGGAAGGTTTTAATTTTATTAGTTTCATCAGTCGTATTTGGGGTATAGGAGAAACCAAACATAGTCAAATCCTGGGTTTTTTCCTTAATCCTCGTGAAAATCATGGGCAAGGAGGGTTGTTTTTAAAGTTATTCCTTAAGAAATTAGACTTAGATATTACTGTTTTTGAACCTAATGATTGGACAGTAGAAGTAGAACAACGCTCTAATGGTAGGGATCAAATAGATATTCTCATTCAATCTCGTCGCTTAGGGATAAGTATAGCCATAGAAAATAAGTCAAATGGAGCTAAGGATCAATCGCACCAACTCTATCGTTATTGGGAAAGTGCCATTTATAATTTTCATAATAGGGATAAAGAGAAAGCCTTAGATCCTAAGTATTCTCGTGTTGTATATCTTCCTCAATGGGGAATACCTTCTGAGCAAACACGCACGAGACCTAAGGATTATAAAGAATCTTATCCTGAAAAATTAGCTTTGGAAGAACAAGGGGGTATTATTAGTTGTTGGACATATTACACCCATATTGTGGAATGGCTCAACTCTTGTGTAGAAGCTATGGGAAGAGAAAACAATATCGTTAAGCAACTCGTTAAAAACTATATAGAATATTGGAATAGTACAAACTCTAAAAATACTTATTATATGAATGCATTAGAAGAAGAATTAAAAACTAAAGAAAATTGGCTTACTATGGGAGAAGCCGCCAATACAATGAATAATCTAAGAACCCAATGGGCGGAAGATTTTAGCAATCAGTTAGCTTCCATAGAATGTCATTCTGATTTTGCCTATAACAAAGATTGTGATGAAGCCAACTATTACAATGATTTTCGTTGGACTTATGGAGAAGCATGGGGAGGTATAGCCTTTATCTATGAACCCCACAAAGGTCTATCTATTTGGAAAGCTGGTGCAGGAGGAGCAAGAGAATGGTATAAAGAAAAACTTGAGCAGACATTCCCTGATTTTGTTATCAGTCAAGATCAAAATACCAACTATTTAATGCACTTAAGAGATCAAAATGAAATTATCTTATGTGATTCAAGAGATAAAGACGATGTTTTTCTTTGGGAATACCATGATAAAGGAGGAAAAGTGTACAGTTTTCTTGCTAAAAAACTCAAAAATTACACCAACAATCAAGAAGTACAGAGCCTATTGAAAGAGATAAATGAATGGAATTTTGAAGAACAACTTAAAAACATTGCAGTAGGCGATCATTTCTTTTGTGAAAAATGGGATCAATATGAATTTCGTTGGGGACTTAAGGAGAATAATTTAGATAAGGATCTAATTTTCTTGTATTATCCTTATTATAATAAAGGATTTTGTCTTTGGAAAAGAGACTTTGGAAATAAAAAAGAACAATATAAGTCCATTTTTCTTGAATCTTTTTCAGAAGATTTTGAATGGGTTGAAGATAGCACTAATTATATTATGAAATTAAAGAATAATTCTTTCTCTTCAGGAGGAGGCAAATTTATAGAGTCAGGCTTCTCAAAATATGAAGTAGTTGAGAAACTTACAAAAACACTTCAGAAATACACTGACAAACCAGAAATTGTAGCGCTTTTCAAAAAAATAAATGAAGCCTCCAAACAATAAAACTACAAACCTCCCCACTCCTAAGAAAAGTGGGGATATTTTTCCAAAAAAATATTACATATGGTCATAGTTTGTCCATTTACATGTGTATCTTTGCCGCGTGGAAGAAAGAATTGACAATTAACAATTAATAATTATGCCATTGTATTTAGATGACCTTCGCCCTACTCCAGAGGGTTTTGACCGTGTATATAGCTACGAGGAGTTTGTGACCTATCTTGAGAGAGAAGGCTTGCCTGATTTTATTTCCTTTGACCATGACTTAGGGGAGGACTTATCAGGTTATGATTGTGCAAAGTACTTAGTAGAGTACTGCTTAGTGCATCAGCTCCCCCTGCCTGACTATCAAGTGCATAGCCAAAACCCCGTAGGCAAGGAAAATATAGAACGCTTATTGGAGAACTTTAGAAGTTTTGAGGGTTGAATTAGAAATAGTATATTTGTGCTCATTAACCATTAATCATTATTTGATGAAAATACAATACTTTTCCGACTTACACCTTGAGTTTGAGGACAATCTCAACTGGATTGACAACAACGCTATAGAGCGCGTGGGCGATATCCTGATCATCGCAGGCGACTTATGCCCCTTCGTTAATCTCTCTCGTGTGATGTATAAGAGCGAGATAGCCGACCTATGCAAGGGCTACAAAAAAGTGTTCTGGATCCCAGGCAACCATGAGTACTATGTCTTTACTCACCACTACGCCGCTACTCGCTATGAGCAGCCAATGAAGGAAATCCCCAATCTCTTTTTGGTAGACAACTATACCGAGCGTATCGGCCGTACCCAACTGATTCTCTGTACAATGTGGAGTCATATAGGTAGGAAGAATGCCGATAAGATTAAGTATGGTATGAGTGACTTCCACTATATCACCGTGCAGAACCCCGAAAAAGGAGAGGAGATAGACTCCCTACAGGTGGCAGATTTCAACGCTTTCAACAAAACAGCGGTTAAGTTTCTCAAAACAGCCGTCAAGAAGGCTACCCAAGCCAAGAAAGCAGGTGAGATAGACCATATTGTAGTGGCTACCCACTATGTCCCCACCCTTAAGTACTACCCACAAATGTACTTGGGCAGCGTACTGAACGATGCCTTTGTCCTTGACCTCACCGATTTCATTGAAAAGAGTGCCATTGACTATTGGATTTATGGCCATCACCACTTCAACCAACCCGATTTCAGAATTGGCAACACCATACTGACCACCAACCAGCTCGGCTATGTGATGCGTGAAGAAAATGAAGGGTTTGAGTGGGGGCGGTATATAGAAGTGAAAGGAAAAAATAACCACTAACCCTTAAAAATCATGGCAAAAACAATCCAAATAGAACGTTTAGTACGTATAGTAAGCTTGCTTACAGCTAATAAAAAGGGCTTGTCATCACGAAAAATAAGTGAGAAGTTGAAGGAAGCGGGTATAATCTACAGTGATAGAACCATAAGAAGAGACTTCGATGATATAGAAAATGCTTTTGGTATAGAGATTATCTTTGATAAAAAGGGAAAAATATGGAGAATAGACCCTGAAACGCTTTCAGATCAACAGCACCTCTTAGACCACCTCCTGCTTATGGAAGCCTACCGGAGGGCAAAAGATCAGCATATCCTCCTTGTGGAACCCCAACCCGAAAGGGGGTTGGAGATGCTTGACCCTATCCTTACAGCTATTGACAAAAACCTCTTGATTACTTTCCTCTACAAGGCTTTTTACTCGGAAGAGACCACCGAAAGACAGGTGTTGGCTTATGCTGTAAGGGAATACCAAGGACGCTGGTACCTTATCGCTACGGACGACAAACCGCCTTTCAAGCTCAAGGCATTTGCCTTTGACCGTATGAGTGACCTAAAGGTAACAGAGACAAAGGTAAAACGCCAAAAATTGGATATGGAAACGTTCTTTGACCATTTCTATGGGATCTCCATGGCTGAAGGCGAACCATGCCAACAGATACTCCTTTCTTTCAACTATGAGCAAGGACAATATGCTAAAACACTCAAGCTACACCCTTCGCAAGTAGTTGTTTCTGAAGACGATAAAGAGGTGCGCGTACAGCTAACCCTTGCTTTTCCCCACGGGGAAGCTCCCTACGACTTAGTCATGCGACTTTGCTCTTTTAGCGATTCGGTAAAGGTACTCGCTCCCGCCTCCTTAGCCCAGCAGGTTAAAGCACGTCTTAAGGCAGCATACAAACAATATACTTAGCAAATTGGAAAATTTTTCGTACATTTGTCCCTGACAAAATCATATAATTATGAGCTTAGAGGACAAATGGGCTTCCTTGGACGAAAAATTGGACGGAATCCTCCGCAACCAGTCTTATATTATCCAAAAGGTCTTACTAATGCAGAGCCAGTTGGAGCAGCTTTCTACAGCTGCCCCAGCTAAGGGAGACGTACCCAAACCTAAAGAGGTATTTCAACCAGTAACAGACAAAGAGATAATCCCATCTATAGAAAAAGCACCAGCGCCAAAGGTGCAAGAGGCACCAGCGCCCAAAGAGCAAGAGACACCGGCGGCAAAGACGCAAGAGGTTGTAACACCAAAGGCCCAAGAGGTCATAGAAAAACCTATCCAAAAGGTAGCTATGCAGGCGCCTATTACCCCTCCTAAGGCTGCCGCTTCTGCTTCTAAGGATACGAGAGAACCTGTGATAGAGTGGTCTAAACTGATTAAAAAAGAGGATTGGGAACGCTTCATTGGGGGTAATCTCTTTAATAAGATTGGGATTGCCATTATCCTTATAGGGGTGTTTATCGGGGTGAAGTACTCCATAGACCATGACCTTATCAGTCCTACCATGCGTATCATCTTGGGTTACCTCACAGGGGGTATCCTCTTTGGGGTGGGCTATTACCTCAAGACTAAGTATGAGAAATTCAGTGCGGTGCTCGTCAGCGGGGCGATGGCGATTTTCTATTTCCTGACCTATGTGGCGTATGACTTTTACCAGATGTTCCCCACAGGGGTAGCTTTCGCACTGATGTTCTTTGTGACGGTTGCCACTATTTGGTTTGCTCTGAGCTACAACCAGCAGATTATTGCGCTTATTGGTATGGTAGGGGGCTATGCGGTGCCTTTCTTGCTTAGCAATGGGGGCGGACATGTATGGGTACTGCTCTCCTATGTGGCTTTTATCAATGTGGGGATATTGATTATATCCTTCTATAAGCAATGGCGCTGGCTCTATCATTCGGCCTTTGTCTTTACTTGGGCACTTTACCTGACCCTTCATGTGTTCAAATACAAGGATAATCAGGGACTTTATTTCTCATTCCTATTAGTGTATTACCTGATCTTCCATTTTGCCTTCATTGTACGCAAGCTCTGGGCAAAAGATACTTTTACCATAGGGGATATTCTTATTTTGCTATCTAATACCTTGTTATTCTATTCGTTAGGGCTATCCTTTACCTTTGAAAATGTATTTACTCAGACACGTGATTATCTGACGGTATTCACTTTGGCCAATGCGCTCTTCCACTTCTTGGTGTATTACTATACCCGTAGTCGGGGCGCTTCCAAGGAGCTGAAGTACCTAAGTCTCATCTTGGCCATTTCTTTTGGAACCCTTACCATACCTATCTATTTTGAAGGGGTTTGGATTACGCTCTTCTGGGCAATGGAAGCAGGAGGTCTCTTCTGGGTAGGACGTACCAAAAAAATCCGTATGTATGAGATGCTCTCCTATATAGTACTCCCTTTAGCGACTTTTAGCCTTTGGACTAATTGGATAGAAATGCAGGAACATGTCGCCTCAATTCCAGAGAAGGTAACAGCTTTTCTCAATATTACCTTCCTTAACTCATTGCTTTATGTGGGTATAGTGGCGGGGATCTCTTATATCAATAGCCGTTATAGGGAAAAGGCCTCAGAAACGTTTGATTATGGGATCAATATACTCCTATTTATAGTGCTATATGCCACTTTTTATATAGAGATATATAGTTATTGGGCGATAAGGATAAACCAATACGCAATAGAAGCAGATACAGGAATGAAAGCCTATGATAGTTTGCAGTATTTTAAGCAAATGTGGCTCATTGTCTATACGGTGGCTTACTTTGCACTTTTTACATGGATAGATACACGCTATATTCGCAAGGAAAAAATCTTTTCTAACAACTTGATTTTCAATCTTGTTATAGGAATGATCATGCTCACACAAGGATTGTATTTGCTCAGCGAACTCAGAGGGTTATACCTAAGTTATACCCCTAATATCATGTATGTAATCATCCGTTATATAGCCTTGTTGGCTTTCGCTCTGTTGTTATGGCAGACGTACAAGTTGCTCAATGCAGAGGCTATCAACTTCAAAAACAATAAGGTACGTGATTTGGTGCTTTATGGGGTTGTTCTATGGGTGGTAAGTAGCGAATGGCTACACTGGACAGAACTTTTGGGTGCTACGGCCAATTACAAATTGGGTCTGAGCATCTTATGGGTATCCTATGGTGTGTTCATGCTTGTAAAGGGAATACATCAGAACAAAAGTTATATGCGAATAGCCAGTATATCCGTAATTCTCTTTACTTTAGTCAAGCTCTTTTTCTATGATATAGCGCACCTAAGCACTATTTCCAGAGTGGTGGTGTTGGTCATACTTGGTGTATTGCTTATGATCGCTTCCTTCCTCTATGTGAAGTATGATAAGAAAATACGTAATAATGACAAGTGACCAATGACAAGTGACTAATGACTAATGACTAATACCATAAAGAGATTTGTCACTAATAACTTGTCACTTGTCACTAAAAAAAAGTGATTTAACTGCTGGTAGGTTTGATTTTTTTTTGTATCTTTGCACGGAAATTTATAGAAGTGCCAAGAAGGCTTTTATAAATAAAGACAAAGTAAAGAATACATTCATACATAAAAATAATGGCACAAATAAAGGCGGCTGAAGTTTCAGCGATTCTTAAGAAACAATTAGCAAACTTCGATGCGTCGGTATCTTTAGAAGAGGTAGGGACGGTATTAGAAGTAGGAGATGGGATTGCTCGCATTTTCGGTCTCTCCAAAGTGGAAAACGGAGAGCTTGTCCATTTCGAATCAGGACAAGAAGGAATGGTGCTTAACCTTGAAGAAGATCACGTAGGGGTGGTACTCCTTGGTTCTTCTACCCAAATAAAAGAAGGGGACACCGTAAAACGTACCAAAACCATTGCCTCTATCAAAGTAGGGGAGGGGATCGTAGGACGCGTAATCAATACCTTAGGCGAACCTATTGATGGTAAAGGCCCTATCTTAGGCGAGCTTTACGAAATGCCTTTCGAGCGTAAGGCACCAGGGGTAATCTATCGCCAACCCGTAAATGAACCTTTGCAAACAGGGATTAAGGCTATTGATGCGATGATTCCTATTGGGCGCGGTCAGCGTGAGCTTGTAATTGGGGACAGACAAACAGGTAAGACTACTGTATGTATTGACACTATCCTCAACCAAAAAGAGTTCTACGATGCAGGTAATCCAGTGTATTGTATCTATGTAGCCATTGGTCAAAAAGCCTCTACTGTAGCAGGTATCGCTAAAACCTTGGAAGATGCAGGAGCACTTGCCTATACCACTATTGTAGCGGCCAATGCTTCTGACCCAGCACCTATGCAGGTATATGCTCCTTTTGCAGGGGTAGCCATAGGGGAATACTTCCGTGATACAGGTCGCCCAGCGCT
>CAJZFM010000048.1 GCA_915070235.1 uncultured Capnocytophaga sp.
TTACAATGTGTATTAAAAAAATCAATAAGAATATAAGAAATATAAAAAGAAAATATTTGTATAATCGTTGGTTTTTATTGTATCTTTGCACACTCTTAAATGAAAAGAATATGTTAAAAAAAGGAATGCAACTAATTGTGTTATTAGGATTGGTATTGCTTGGGGATCAGGCAACAGCGCAACAGGATTCCCAGTATACACAGTACATGTATAACACTATGATGATTAATCCTGCATATGCAGGTTCTCGTGATTGTACGAGTATCTTTGCTCTTTATCGTAATCAGTGGGTAGGCTTGGACGGAGCTCCTAAAACAGCTTCATTGAGCTTCCACACTCCTTTTGAGGAGAAACATATAGGGATAGGTGCGGGTATCTATCACGAAAGTATAGGGCCACAATCTACCAATGTAGTGGATGTGGATTTCTCTTATACTTTGGAATTTGACGAATCTAAGTTGGCTTTCGGTCTCAAAGCAGCAGCAGGTTTCTATAATTTTGATAGAAACAAACTTAACTTGCTTTATCCTGCCGATGCCTCTTTTGATGGAAAAGAGAATATCTTTTTACCTAATATAGGAGCAGGGGTATACTATTACGGAGAGAAATACTATGTAGGTTTCTCTATTCCTTATCTCTTGGATACCAAAACATTCTCTAAGACAGATGAGCGAAAAATAACAGATGTTAATGAAAAACAACACTATAACCTTATGGGGGGGTATGTGTTTGACCTTTCACCTGACTTCAAGTTCAAGCCTGCGGCTCTGATGAAAATGGTATCTGGTAGCCCCTTGCAGGTAGACCTTTCGGCTAACTTTATGTATGACGATCGCTTTGTCCTAGGTGCTGCTTATCGCTGGAGTGCTGCTGTGAGTGCTATGGCTGGTTTCCAGATAGATAGAAACTGGTTCATTGGCTATGCTTTTGACTGGGAAACTACCAAACTAAGCAAGTATAGCAATGGTTCTCACGAAATCTTCTTGCGTTACGAGTTTGTTCGAGATATTCAAAAGATTATCTCTCCTCGTTTCTTCTAAATAGTGTAACTAATTAATAAAAAAATAAAAAATGATAAGAAAAATAACCGCTATTTTTCTGCTCTTCTGTTCTACTTCTGTCGTTTTTGCCCAAGTAGATGACCAAGAGAAACTGAAGAAAGAAAATGAAAGTAAAATTAAAAAGGCTAATGATCTCTATGGTAAATACGCCTATGTAGATGCAATTAAGATATACGAACGTATAGCTGAACAAGGATATGTAGATCAAAATATCTTAGAGAACTTAGGAAACTCTTACTATTTCAACGCTGATTATACAACGGCTTTGAAATGGTACGACAAGCTCTTCGCAAACGCTAAAAAAGATAGCGAAAACTACAAAATTACTCCAGAATACTACTATCGTTATGCACAATGCCTTAAATCGGTAGAGCGCTACGACGAAGCAAAGATTATTTTGGATCAATTCGTGAAACTAACTGGCAAAGACGACCTTCGCGCTCGCAAATTGGAAGAACATGAGGACTATTTGCAAGTGATCAAAGACAACTCAGGTCGTTTAACAATCAAACCTGTAGAGATCAATACCGAATACTCTGAATATGGTACTGCTTTCTATGGAAAAGATGAGGTAGTATATACAGCAAGCCGTAAAACATCCGCTCGTGGCACCTCTAACTGGACTGGTGAGGGCTATTATGACCTCTTCAGAGCTAAATTCAGCAATGGACAACTTTCCAAAGAAGAGCCTTTCTCTTCTAAGCTCAACTCCCTCTTGAACGAGTCCAGCCCTGTATTCACAAGAACTATGGATACTATCTACTTTACTCGTAACTACCAAGTGCCCCTTTCTAAAGAGGAAAAGAAAAAGAAAGCTGAAGAGAAAGTGCTCTTGGAGCTTTATCGTTCTGTTAGAAAGAATAACGAATGGACAGACCCAGTACGCTTACCTTTCAACGTAACAGGCTACAGCGTGGCACACCCTGCCATTACTCCTGATGGGAAATGGCTCTACTTTGCTGCTGATATCAATGGTACTCGTGGTAAGTCCGATATCTTCAGAGTACGTATCAACCATAAGAAAGGTACCTACGGAAAGCCTGAAAATTTAGGTGATCTTATCAATACCGAAGGTAGAGAGACTTTCCCTTTTATCTCTTCTAAGAATGTATTGTTCTTCTCTTCCGATGGCCTTCCAGGCTTGGGAGGTTTAGACATTTTTGCAGTGAAGATAGAGCAAGATGGCTCTCTCAAGAGACTACAGAACATAGGCCGTCCAGGTAATACTCCTGATGATGACTTTGCTTTCGTACTTGACGAAGACAGAAGTGTAGGTTTCCTTTCTTCTAACCGCCCAGGTGGAAAAGGAAAAGATGATATCTACTACTTTGTACAAAACAGACCTTTGGAATTTGACTGTAAAAAGACTATCAAAGGGATTGTTAAGGATATAGATACCAAAGAAGTACTCGGTCAGGTAACTCTTACACTCTCCGATAGTGACCAAAAAGAAATTGCTAAGATTGACAATAAATCCAATGGAGATTATGACTTTGGTGCTAAGACCGTAAATTGTGATGATACTTTCGTTTTCCTTCGTGCTCAGCGTGAGGACTATGCAGTGGTAGAAGAACAAGTAAATATCCGTGAAAAAGGTACGGTTATTGAGAAAGAAATCTTGATGAAAACTACCAAGAAAAAACTTCAAAAAGGTGATGACTTAGCGAAGATCTTCCAGATAAGGGAAATCAAGTTTGACCTTGGTAAGTACAATATTCGTCCTGATGCAGCTGCTGAATTGGTTAAAATCGTAGAAGCAATGAAGGATCATCCTACCATGAAGATTGCTATCCGCTCCCATACCGATAGCCGTGGTTCTGATAAGTCTAACCTCGTTCTTTCAGATAAGCGTGCTAAATCTACTATGATGTGGATTGTCAGCCAAGGTATTGACCGAAGCCGACTTACCGCTAAGGGATATGGAGAAACACAGTTGGTAAATGGCTGTAAGAATGGCGTTCCTTGTACAGAAGAAGAACACCAACAAAACAGACGTAGTGAGTTTATCATCACAGAAATGTAAAATTTTTTCATAGTTTTTATTTTTTACGGCAATGGGGGTAACCTATTGCCGTTTTTTTTGAGGAAAAAGTTTTTGAGGTAAATCCTTGATTTTAATAATATTTTTTTTTAATTTTGTACCTTAGAAAACTAAGCTATAACCTTCCAAAAAACAACCATTTGGCTTGTACAAGATGGTAGGGGAGAAGCACCAATTATAAGATGTATTATTTAAAAACAAGTCTGTTTTATGAAAAAAACACTACTTTTTTTCTTGTTATTATCCGCTATAACCACTAAGGCACAATATACCGATATTATCAACTCCAACAAGCCAGGGCGCTCTATGGGGGCTTATGCGGTAGGGCGTAAGGTAGCACAAGTGGAGTCGGATATCTATTATGAAACCAATAAGCATGACCTCTTAGGACTCTCCCAAGAAAATGTGGGGCTGAACTATATGGTACGCTATGGGGTATGGAGAGACCAGTTTGAGATTATAGGTGACGGTACCTTGCTCTATAGCAACCGCTCTACCGATGGGGTTTCCTCTGGGAAATTGGGCTTTCAGCGCACAACCTTTGGGGTGAAGTATATGTTCTATGACCCTGTCTTCCTTAGCGATATCAATGTCTATAGCTGGAAAGCCAATGCCGAGTTCAAGTGGAGAAAACTCATTCCTGCTATCTCCCTCTATGCAGGGTTTAATCTCTTAGAGAAGAACCGCTACCTCTATGAGGTGATGAATGAAGATTATACCATAATTACACCCAAAGCAATGATTATCCTCCAGAGCCATCCGCTCAAGGAAGTAGCTTTGGTACTCAATATTATAGGGAGCAATATCGCCTCACAGCACGCCCAATATAGCTATATCTTTACCCTTACCCATAACCTCTATGATGACCGATGGAGTATCTATTTAGAGAATGAAGGGATTACAAGTGATTATTACAAAGATTCGCTCCTTAGAGGTGGTGTTTCCTATCTCATAAGCGAAAACTTCCAACTAAATGCTTCTATAGGTGCTAGCTGGAAGACGACCCCTACTCGCTATATGGGTGGTATCGGTTTCTCTTATCGCTTCTATGATAGGTATAAGGATATAGAGTACGAAGCAAAGAAAAAAGCCAGAGACAAGCAGAATAAGGAAGATGCTCAGATCTTCGGGTTCTAACTTAACATAGAGTTATTCACAAGGGATATATAATGTGATTGTTTAAACTACTGTATATGAGCGCTTTACAAGAATATCAACAGAAAAAGTAATTTTGTTGAATATATTATAGTATAAAAGTTGCAATTTAGGGAAAAACATCGTAGCTTTGCATTGTTGTAACCTACTAAAAATTGAAAGTATGATTTTAGAAGAGTTTAAAAAATATGCTGACCAAATGGGTGCCCAACTCTCTGGCATACTATCAGTTAGCTTTATAGGTACAGAGCATGGCGAGATCTTATACAATCAATCTTTTAGTGGATTGGATTACTCGGCCACAGCAAAATTTGAGGCTGAAATAGCCAAAAATGCACTCCAAGAAATTAAGTACATAGATAGCATCAACGAGGATTCTTTACGTGAGATTACTATCTCTAACAACGAGCAGACCCATGTGATTTATGTATCTAAGGATTTTGATTACTTGATTCATCTCATCACAGATGCATCCAAGGTGAACTATGGTGTTTTGAGTGTAATTCATAGGCAATGTTATGCAGCGATGACCAAGGTAGTTACCTTTGATACCTTGCAAACAGAACTTTATACCAAGGTTACCTCTGAAGCACCTAAAAAGGAAAGTCATTTCAGAAAATTATTCTTTAGCTAAAGCATAAAACCATGGAACAATTTTTAAACGAATATGTAGCACAGCTCTTTTCCAATGTATCGGGCGCTATTTCTGTTTCATTGGTAAGTACCCTCGATGGCTCTATCTTGGCTTACAAGTCGCGCCCAGGAGTGGATAACCGCTTGGCTAGTTCTTATCAGGTGGAAATTTTCAGGAATGCAGTACTTTCTTTTGAAAATACAGAGGGACTAACCAATAAAACAGTAGATGATGTGTGCCTCGTATATGAGGGACAGACACACCTTATTGGGCTTTTGCAAAGCAAGAAGATTCTTGACCATATCATCCTTGACGATACGGCCAATATCGGTATGGCCAAGCTCCTTATTAGAAAAATACGTACCGATGCAGAAAGCAAATCTTTTTAATAATATAGTGAACAATAAAAAATCATACTTTATAGCATAACTTACCGAAATGCAGCACTTGTTTTTTGGTAAGTTATTTTTTTTGAATACTATGAAAAAAATAATGATCGCCATAGATGGTCATTCCTCCACAGGGAAAAGTACTACCGCTAAGCGTGTGGCTAAGGCTTTACAATATGTGTATATAGATACAGGAGCTATGTATAGGGCAGTTACTTTTTTGGCGCTCCAGCGTGGTCTCATCTCCTCTTCTATTGATAAGGACGGCTTGCTGGCAGCCCTTGAGCAAAGTAGCATTCGCTTTGAGTACAATCCTCAGTTAGGGGTTTCTGAAATTTATCTAAATGGGCAAAATATTGAGAAAGAAATACGCAGTCTCTCTGTAGCAGACCATGTAAGCGAAGTGGCCAAAATCCCCGAAGTACGCGCTTATTTGGTAGCCTTACAACGCCAAATGGGACAAGAGAAAGGCGTAGTCATGGACGGGCGAGATATAGGTACGGTCGTATTCCCCGATGCAGAGCTAAAGCTCTTTATGACGGCTTCCGAGCAGATACGTGCTCAAAGACGCTTTGAGGAACTCCAGCAGAAGGGAGAGACAGTTACTTTTGAGCAGGTGCTTAAGAATATACAAGAGCGTGATTATCAGGATATTCATCGCAAAGAATCACCCTTACAGAAAGCCTCAGATGCTGTGGAGATAGACAACTCTCATACCTCCCTTGAGGAGGTGGTTGCTCAGATTGTCCGTTTGGCTGAAGAAAAAATAAAAGCGTAGTTTCCTACGCTTTTTTTATAAATGTCCGTCTGCCTCTGGTAGTACGCCTTTTACATCATAGAGGATACTATGGGGCTTTCTTAGCTGTTCCCATGGTAATGAAAGGAACTCCTTGTGAGCAACGGCCAGTATAATAGCATCATAGGGTTGTGTATTGGGTAGGGTAGTGAGTGAGCGGATTTGGTGCTCTTCCCATACGTCCTCGGGGCGTGCCCAAGGATCATATACCGTTACTTCAGTATGGAAGGATTCGAGCTGACGCACTACATCGGTAACCTTGGTATTGCGCACATCAGGGCAATTCTCCTTGAAGGTAATCCCCAGTACTAACACACGTGCCCTATGAATGGGGATTTCACGGGCAATCATCAGTTTGATGACTTGATCGGCTACATACTTACCCATAGAATCGTTCATACGGCGACCCGCTAAGATAATTTCGGGGTGATAGCCTACCTCTTGGGCTTTTTGGGCTAAGTAATAGGGATCTACTCCTGTACAATGGCCACCTACAAGTCCTGGGGAAAAACGCAAGAAGTTCCACTTGGTTCCTGCGGCTTCCAACACGGCTTGTACATTAATATCCAATAGGTTACATATCTTAGCTAATTCATTGACAAAGGCAATATTGATATCCCGCTGGGAGTTCTCTATCACCTTGGCGGCTTCGGCTACCTTGATAGAGGGGGCTAAGTGAGTACCTGCTTCTATGACCGATTGGTAGAGAGTATTGACCTTTTGAGCCGTCTCTGGGGTGGAGCCTGAGGTGATTTTCAGAATATGTGCCACCGTATGGAGCTTATCCCCAGGGTTGATGCGCTCAGGGGAGTAGCCCACGAAAAAGTCTTGATTGAACTTCAGCCCAGAGACACGTTCCAAGATAGGCACACACTCTTCCTCGGTACAGCCTGGATATACGGTAGATTCGTAGATAACAATATTGCCTGCCTTGAGGTATTTGCCTACCACCTCACTGGCCGACTGTAGGGGCGTGAGTAAGGGGCGATGGTGCTTATCCACAGGAGTGGGTACCGTAACGATGAAGTAGTTACACTGGGCTAAGTCATCGGAATTATGGCTACAGTAAAGTCCTATTTGTCCTTCCTCCATCGTAGGATTGGTAGGGGCTAAAACGGCCTGAAGGAGGTCGGGGGCTACCTCAAGGGTGGTATCTTCCCCTCTTTGTAGGGCTTCCACACGTGAGGTCTTTTTGTCATAACCCACTACAGGGTAGCGAGTAGCCAATAGCCGTGCCAAGGGGAGGCCTACATATCCCAATCCGATAATCGCTATTTTAGGCTGTTTCATTGCGTCTTTCTTGATTTTTACTATAGTTTATATACCTTTTTCGTCTAAGAATTGTTGTAAAGAGATAAGGTCAGGGAAATTCACATCACGTGCCTTACTACCCTTATTGGCACCTACCACACCGAGTACTTCGAGCTGATCCATGATACGGCCTGCGCGAGCAAAACCTATCTCCAACTTGCGCTGTAGCATGGAGGTAGAGCCCAGCTGACTGCTTACAACCAGTTCAGCGGCATCCTTCAGTAGTGGGTCTTTCTTACTCATATCTACTTCAATAGGGCCGTTTTCACCTCCTTCGCCTACATATTCGGGCAGTAGGAAGGCATCGGGGTAGCCGCGTTGGGAACCGATAAAGTTGGCAATACGCTCTACCTCAGGGGTATCCACAAAAGCACACTGGATACGTATTAGGTCATTACCTTGGGTATAGAGCATATCACCCTTACCGATAAGTCGTTGTGCACCAGGGCCGTCCAAGATAGTTTTGGAGTCAATAGACTGTGATACCTTGAAGGCTACACGGGCAGGGAAGTTGGCCTTGATAAGCCCTGTAATGACATTCACCGAAGGACGTTGGGTGGCGATAATCAGGTGAATACCTACGGCACGTGCCAGCTGTGCCAAGCGGGCTATAGGGAGCTCTACGTCCTTGCCTGCGGTCATGATAAGGTCGGCAAACTCATCTACAATTAGGACAATATAAGGCAAGAACCTATGTCCGTCGTTGGGGTTGAGCAGTCGTGCCTTGAATTTTGCATTATATTCCTTGATATTACGCACCATAGCATCCTTAAGCAGCGAATAGCGGTTGTCCATCTCTATACAAAGAGAGTTGAGGGTATTGACTACTTTGGTGGTATCGGTGATAATAGCCTCTTCGCTGTCAGGAAGTTTGGCTAAGTAATGTTTTTCTATCTTGTTGTAGAGGGTAAGCTCTACTTTTTTAGGATCTACAAGGACAAATTTCAGCTCAGCAGGGTGTTTTTTGTAGAGTAGGGAGGTAAGTACGGCATTAAGCCCTACCGATTTTCCTTGACCAGTAGCTCCAGCCATAAGCATATGCGGCATTTTGGCCAAATCAGCTACAAAAGTTTCATTGCTGATAGTTTTTCCAAAGGCAATAGGTAGTTCCATTTCTGCTTTTTGGAAATTAACAGAGCTAATTACTGAGCGCATAGGTACCATGGTAGCATTCTTATTTGGCACCTCTATACCTATGGTTCCTTTCCCTGGGATAGGGGCTATGATACGAATCCCCAAAGCAGCCAAAGAGAGAGCTATATCGTCCTCTAAGTTCTTGATACGGGACACCTTAACACCTTTGGCAGGTTGTATTTCATAGAGAGTAACCGCAGGGCCTATCACAGCGGTAATGCGGGAAATCTCTATTTTAAAGTCGCGTAGGGTCTGGATAATAGTGTTCTTGTTTTCCTCCAATTCCTCATCGTTGCGTACCACTCCTGCATTCTTGTATTCCTGAAGGAGATCTATAGGAGGGAACTGGTAGGATTTGAGTTCTAAGGTAGGGTCAAACTCCCCAAAGTCTTCCACCAAGCGGCGGGCAACATCGGCGGGATCTACAGTGGCCTCTTGCTTAATCTCTACTTTGAAATCACTATCTTCTTCTCCCTCAAGCGTAGTGGGCTTCTCTGTAGGTTGGCGCTCTTCTTCGGGGTGCAGGAGCGGAATATCATCTCGGTGGGTATAGACATCTATCTTTTCGTCAATAGCTTGATCATCTTCGCTTTCTTGAAAGCCTGTAGGGTCAGCAACAAAGGATTCTTCCCCAGCTGACGGGGTCTCTGTAGGTGTTAAAGGGACAATTCTGCCCTTACTATAGTTAGAAAAAGTAGGTTTTTTATGGTTTTTAATCCAGTTATTACCTGTATCTATTGAATTTTTTATCTTATCGGGGGTGATATGGAACCTTCCTACCAGATATACACAAAGTATAGCCAGCAGTACCAAGGCAGTACCTAAGTGACCTATGTAATCACTGAGAAAAGCATTGAGCTCATACCCGCCTATACCACTGAGAATAGTAGCATCGGAGGAAAAAAAGCCAAAGGAAACTGAAAGGAAGAGCATCCACAAGATTCCCCAAAACCACTTGTTGAGCAGCTTGGTCTTGGTGTCCAAAATGAGCTTTAGGGCAGTGAGTGCCAAAAGGGCAAGTGGGATAAAGGTAGCAATACCGAACCCTCTGTATATAAATAGGTTGCCCACATAAGCACCTATCTTATTGAGGATATTCTGGGGTTGTATGCTTCTGTCAGAAAGCTCATTCAAAAGGCTCTGGTCTGCTTGCCAAGAGAAAATAAAGGAGATAAAAGCAGCACAGAGGCCAAGACATACAAACAAAAGAATCACACCTATAGAGACTTTTCGCTCCAATAGGGTATTTCGCTTGCCTTTGTTTTCTTTCTCTTTTCCTTTTTCTTTCTCAGTCTCTGGGGATTTGGTTTTTGCCATGGTTATGGACACATCTTAAATTAAAAACAGCTGCAAAAGTACGAAAATAATGACAAGTGACAAATGACAAGTGACAAATCTTTTTAACAACAAATTAGTCACTTGTCACTAGTCATTAGTAATTAAAAGTGCCATATTCGCTTTGGATAGTAACCTTTTTGTGGTCTGATTTCTCCACACGGCCTACGATTTGGGCATCTATATTGAAAGATTGGGAGATACGGATAATATCAGCAGCAATAGCTTCAGGTACATAGAGTTCCATACGATGGCCACAGTTGAACACCTGATACATTTCTTTCCAATTGGTCTTAGACTCTTCTTGAATGAGTTGGAAGAGAGGGGGTACGGGGAAGAGGTTGTCTTTGATTACATGTAGCTTATCTATGAAATGTAGGATTTTCGTTTGGGCGCCTCCGCTACAGTGTACCATACCATGAATGTCAGTGGGACTGTATTGGGAGAGGATTTGCTTAATCACAGGGGCATAGGTACGGGTAGGGGAGAGCACCAATAGGCCTGCATTGAGAGGACTCCCCTCAACAGCATCACTCAGGGCTTTGCTACCTGTATAGATAACTTCTTTAGCAAGCCCGCCATCATAGCTTTCAGGGTATTTCTCGGCTAAGGCCTTGGAGAACACATCGTGCCGTGCCGAAGTAAGGCCATTACTGCCCATACCACCATTATAGCTCTTTTCATAAGTAGCCTGCCCGAAAGAGGCCAAGCCTACAATAACATCTCCTGCCTCAATACGTGCATTGTCAATTACTTGGCTGCGCTTAATACGTGCTGTAACAGTGGAATCTACAATAATGGTACGTACTAAATCACCCACATCAGCAGTTTCCCCTCCTGTGGAGTGGATAGTAACTCCATGCTGGCCTAGTTCCTCAATGAGTTCTTCTGTACCGTTGATAATAGCGGCAATCACCTCCCCTGGAATGAGCCTTTTGTTGCGGCCAATGGTAGAGGAGAGCAGGATATGGTCAGTAATTCCTACACAGAGCAGGTCATCAATATTCATAATTAGGGCGTCCTGAGCGATGCCTTTCCATACGGAGAGGTCACCCGTTTCCTTCCAGTACATATAAGCGAGAGAGGACTTA
>CAJZFM010000049.1 GCA_915070235.1 uncultured Capnocytophaga sp.
AAAACAATTTGAGGAATGAAGAAGTTTTTTCACATATTCATATTGTTATTAATACCTCATCTGTGTAGTTATGCACAGTCAGCAACTACTGATTGGGCAAAGATGGGGCTGAAAGGTAGGGTGAAATCGGTAGAAACATCATTCTATTTTACTATAGAGAAAGATGGAAAAATAACCAAGGGAGATCCTTTTTCTATGGGATTTTATCCGTCTGAGAAAATAGAGCAGATGCACCTGATGCAGAGAATGGGGGCTGTTGCCTTTTTTGCTGCCTTTTTGATAGATATTGTACCTTCGGTAATTACTTATAATTCCAATGGTTTTTTAGTAGAGAAACGTTTGTTCGACACTACACTGCACCAGAGGATAGTGTATACTTACGATACGAAAAATCAGCTTATTGACAAATCAACTTTTGTACGAGACCAATTAGTTGTAAGAGATTCCTACAGATACAACGCTGATGGAGAGAAAATAGAAGAGCTTCTCAATCAGATAGAAGGGGAAGGAGGGGTAACTTGTAAATATAGCTATAATGCTGATAGACAGCTTATAGAATGTAACTATATAGATGTAGATAAACTCCCAAGCGCTAAGGAAGTCTATACCTATAAGGACAAACAGCTTGTCAGCAAAGATACTTACCGAAATGAGAAACTAAGTGCTCGTGCACTCTATCAGTACAATTCTGAAAATCAGTTGATATGTTCCCTGTTCCAAGGAGTGGGAAGTATGATATGGGATTCTAAATACATTTATGATAAGAATAAGAAACTAAGTGAGGAGTATATTGTAATAAATGGTAATGAGAAGAATGGTTTTTTGAATAAATTCTCTTCAGAGGGTCGCTTAATTGAGCATTTGACCTTTTCTTCTAACAAACTTAGTACTTTTCATTATACAAATGACAAACAAGGAAACTGGATCAAGCTCATTAACTATGAACAGGGTATACCTATTCTCTATATAGAGCGAAAAATAGAGTATTTCAAATAAAATAACATGATAAAAGTAACCAAAGTAGAAAAACTA
The DNA here is from genome assembly GCA_915070235.1 of uncultured Capnocytophaga sp. Classification (GTDB taxonomy): domain Bacteria; phylum Bacteroidota; class Bacteroidia; order Flavobacteriales; family Flavobacteriaceae; genus Capnocytophaga. The sequence goes on from CAJZFM010000049.1 coordinate 1,033, forward strand.
TTGAAAGGATGTCAATTCCCTACTAAATATTAAATGTATGGAAATTACCAGTATAAATCAGTTAGACCTTATCCATGGTCTCTACACTTATGCAGACTATCTGTTGTGGAAGTTTGAGGAACGAGTGGAGCTACTTCGGGGACGAATCTTTAGAATGTCAGAGGCTTCAGTAGCGCATCAGCGGATCTCAAGAAAGCTCTCTACTCAGATAGATAACTACCTTGAAGGAAAGGTATGTGAGCTTTTTGTAGCCCCTTTTGATGTGGTTTTGACCTCTTCTGACGGAAAGGAGAACACAGTACTACAACCCGACTTGTGTGTCGTCTGTGATCCTGAGAAGCTCAAGGACGGCAAGCGTTGTAATGGAGCTCCTGATTGGGTAGTGGAGATCGTCTCGCCCAGCAATGCCGAGAAGGAACTCCGTAAGAAAATGGAGATTTACCAAGAGGCTCAAGTGTCTGAATATTGGGTGATACGTCCTGAAGAAAAAGAATTGGATATATACCTACTTAGAGAGGGCAGGTATGTACCCCAGCTTCCGCTCTTTGCCGGTGATATAGTAGCCCCTGAGAAATTTCCTCAGTTACAAATTGATTTGACAACTATTTTTTAGGTCATGACATTTACAGAAGAACAAATCAAACAATTGGCCGATTCGCTTAATGTAGAGACAGCACGAGAGGTAATACACATTACCCTTTCAGTGGGTGAAAATCTGACTCTTACAGATAGTAAGTTGGGAGGGCTTCCCTATATACCTAAGGGGGGCACATTACCTACTACCTCTCAGGGCGAGCCACTCTTTATGTTGGCACAAATCAATTGTGAGCAACTGCCTGAAAATAGTCTATATCCTAAGAAAGGATTGTTGCAATTTTGGATAGCCAGTGATGAGTACTATGGTGCTGATTTTGAGAATCGTTGCCAGAATGATACCAAGAGGATATGCTATTTTCCAGAGATACAGGAAAGCCTTCCTATAGCATATATTAATGAGCTTTATACGAAGATAAGTACCTCAAAGAGAGAAACAAATAATATTTTCACCCGGGAAAATGCCCTTGAGCTTCCTTTTAATCCTAACCAAAGCTTAGCATTGGGCTTTGAAAAATCAGTAGAAGGCATCTCTTATGCAGATGTACATTTCGACGATGAGATGCAGAAGATATGGGAAGCAGCTTTTTCGGAAGAATTTCCAGGATTATGGGGGTTACCAGAGGAAGTACTAAAAGTGTTTTACAAATATCTGTCTAATGGAGCGGGACATAAAATAGGAGGTTATCCTGATTTTGCCCAATATGATCCAAGAGAAGATGATAACTTTCACGATACATTATTATTGCAAATAGAATCCGAGTGGAATGAACAGTATTCGGTGATGTTTGGGGATGCAGGAGTAGCGAACTTCTTTATCAATAGAGAAGATTTAGCCCATTGTAAGTTTGACGATGTGTTATATAATTGGGATTGTGGTTGATGTAGAGAATAGTTGTCAGTAGGAGTAAGGTTTCTAAAGACAGAGGGTGATGATAGGGAGAAAATAGAAAAGAAAGTATCTCGTGATGAAAAGAACATAGAGAAGAATTCTCAGAAATTGCCTAAGAATAAAGGATAATGATATTTTCCGACCATTTTCGTGACCTCATGAAAATGGTCTATTATAGTCAGTAATGGGTTTAAATTATTGATTATCAGTATTAGTTGTCATTTTCGTGACCTCACGAAAATGATCTATAAGAAGGTAAATTGAACGAGTTAAGGTAACTTTTTAAGGAACAAGATAAAACAATTTGAGGAATGAAGAAGTTTTTTCACATATTCATATTGTTATTAATACCTCATCTGTGTAGTTATGCACAGTCAGCAACTACTGATTGGGCAAAGATGGGGCTGAAAGGTAGGGTGAAATCGGTAGAAACATCATTCTATTTTACTATAGAGAAAGATGGAAAAATAACCAAGGGAGATCCTTTTTCTATGGGATTTTATCCGTCTGAGAAAATAGAGCAGATGCACCTGATGCAGAGAATGGGGGCTGTTGCCTTTTTTGCTGCCTTTTTGATAGATATTGTACCTTCGGTAATTACTTATAATTCCAATGGTTTTTTAGTAGAGAAACGTTTGTTCGACACTACACTGCACCAGAGGATAGTGTATACTTACGATACGAAAAATCAGCTTATTGACAAATCAACTTTTGTACGAGACCAATTAGTTGTAAGAGATTCCTACAGATACAACGCTGATGGAGAGAAAATAGAAGAGCTTCTCAATCAGATAGAAGGGGAAGGAGGGGTAACTTGTAAATATAGCTATAATGCTGATAGACAGCTTATAGAATGTAACTATATAGATGTAGATAAACTCCCAAGCGCTAAGGAAGTCTATACCTATAAGGACAAACAGCTTGTCAGCAAAGATACTTACCGAAATGAGAAACTAAGTGCTCGTGCACTCTATCAGTACAATTCTGAAAATCAGTTGATATGTTCCCTGTTCCAAGGAGTGGGAAGTATGATATGGGATTCTAAATACATTTATGATAAGAATAAGAAACTAAGTGAGGAGTATATTGTAATAAATGGTAATGAGAAGAATGGTTTTTTGAATAAATTCTCTTCAGAGGGTCGCTTAATTGAGCATTTGACCTTTTCTTCTAACAAACTTAGTACTTTTCATTATACAAATGACAAACAAGGAAACTGGATCAAGCTCATTAACTATGAACAGGGTATACCTATTCTCTATATAGAGCGAAAAATAGAGTATTTCAAATAAAATAACATGATAAAAGTAACCAAAGTAGAAAAACTCTTTCCAAGTATAGAGGAAGTTTTTGAAGCTCCTAAAGAGTGGTTTAAGTATGTTTTCTTTCCACTACTGACGGTAGAAATAGAGAATGAACAGCAGCAAAAAAGCAAGGCGCATTTTATCTCCATGTATGCTTGTGGATTGGCAGAGTATGAGTCAGAGCGTACAGATTGTAATTGGTTCTTTGTACGTTTTGAGAAAGTAGGGGACAAATACCGTTTTGATGGAGAGATGGATTGGTTGCCTAACTTTTCTGAACTGCCTCAATGGTATCAAAATGCAAAGGAAGATTATGCAGCCCACAAAGACCTTTACCTCAATAGTGAGGTGAAACACAGCTATGACCCCTCACCCTATAAGGATAGTTTAGAGAAATGGGAAGCAATCAGTGGGGACTATGCCACTTATATGGATACACTGCTAAGTTATTGGGTAACTCGTGATAAATACCAAGAAACGGGCAAGTTTGTCGCTGGCAATCACTACACACAAGGGTATAGCGGACACGAACGAGAGATATATGAGCTTACCCCTTACGATGAAGATGAAGAAACCTATGAGGATTTAGACGAGTATTTGGAATATCGCCTGGATACAGAATCCTATCTCTGTGAAGGATATGGTATTTCCTTAGAAGATAAGGACTATTTAGGCTATGTAATAGGATATAACTATTTACAGTACAGTGCTGATACGATTTCACTATTTATCTCCCCTGATGAGAAGGAAGTATATAACTGGTTTAGTTTTAGTTAAATAAAGTATATGGAACCCTCTCAAGAACAAATCAAAGCCTTGGTAACAAAACTAAACGAGGCTACTAAGAAAGAAGTCATTACTATAGAAACGCGTGAAGAAGAAAATCTCTCCCTTACCGATAGTAAGTTTGGCGGTTATCCCTATGTGCCTAAGAACGGACATATTCCCAGAGATAGTGAGGGGAATCCGTTCTTTATGGTAGCACAAATCAGCTGTGAGCAATTGCCTGAGAACAATATATATCCTAAGAAAGGACTATTGCAGTTCTGGATTATAGACGGTGATGACCTCTTTGGGTTGGATTTGCAGGATCCTTGTAGTAATGCAGGCAAGCGAGTGCTCTATTTTCCTGAGCTTACCGAGGGTCTTTCCTTGGACGAGGTAAAGCTACAGTACGTGCTCACCGAGGAATATACCCCTATGACCCCTTATAAGGAATTGGCGCTTACTTTCATTCGCAGAGAAGAGGGAATTACCCCCTGGGATGTGAATTTTGATCACCTTTTTACCGACTTATGGAATGAAGCCTTTTCCGATGATATAGAAACTATATGGGATCTGCCCGAAGAGACTCGACGGCTGTTGTGGGACATTGTCCCCGATGGTACAGAGCATCGTATAGGAGGTTATCCTTATTTTACCCAACAAGATCCCAGAGAGGAGGACTCACCATTTACCGAGCTGCTCCTTCAGATGAACTCCGATGGCGATTATATCATGTGGGGAACCATGGGGGTGGCTAACTTCTTTATTCGTAAGGAGGATTTGAAAGAAAAGAATTTTGAAGAGGTGCTATATAACTGGGACTGCTAAAATTAGTGGTTAGGGCTGGTCAATCCTATGATGTAAGTAAAGATGGGCAAGTTTTGGGTAAAATACATAAATAGAAAGATTGTTCATCTTTAACATACAAATATCCAAAAAATTTCGTATCTTTGCACGACTTAAAAAAGAGGTATGAAAAACCTTTTTTAAGGAATAAATATATAAGTAAAAACCAGTATATTATGGATGTAAAAGTTCGTTATTCCGATAAGGATTTGCAAGAGTTCAAGGCGATTATAGAGGAGAAATTGGAGAAAGCCCAAGCGGATTTGGAGTTCTTACGCAATGCTTATCTCAATGGGGCTGATAATAGTGTAGATGATACTTCACCTACTTTCAAGGCTTTTGAAGAAGGCTCTGAAATGATGAGTAAGGAATCCAATATGGCACAGGCTACACGCTTGGAAAAGTTCATTCGTGATCTAAAAAATGCACTTATCCGTATAGAAAACAAGACTTATGGTGTATGCCGAGTAACAGGTAAGCTCATAGACAAAGAACGCCTCAAGGCTGTACCTCATGCAACTCTAAGTATAGAGGCTAAAAATATGCAATAATTTTTTCCATGATTGTACAAGAAATAAGGTAATTGATGCTTGCTTCAGTTACCTTATATTTTTTATGTAATAGGGCAAGAAAAAAATTAAAATAAATTTGTGAAATAAGAAAAAAACATATATTTTTGCACCATATTTTTGTAGATAAAAACTAAAGCCCTTAGAAAGAACCATATAAGACTAATAAATAGATTTGTTTATGAAAGCACCCACTATCAAACATGAGGATTATGCAGTAATAGCCGATTTTATTGCGGTAAGCTTTGAAAGAGATTTGGCTTCTTTTTCTCAAATTTACAAAACAATGAATGCCGAATACCTAGAGAGTTTCAAAAAGGCAATAAGCAAGCTGAAAAACAATGATTCTACCAATGCCATCGTTGTAAAACAGAAAGAAACTACGGCAAAACTATACAAACAGGCCGACGAACTTCGCCGAAGCATTACTTTCCTAAAGGATTATACGGAGCGTTCTGGTCTGGATACCTCCTTGCTCAAGGTGATTGTAACCAAAATCAATGGAAAAAATATCGCAGGAGTGGTTAAGGCTGTACGCGATGCCATTCCTTATTACAGTGATAATATGGAGCGTATTGCTGATATGCCCGAAGGCTTCTTGGAGAAGGTAGTAGAGCAAACCAAGCAGCTCGATGCGCTTAACATACAGCAAAATACGCTAATGAATGAGCGCAAACATCATACACAAGCCAATAAGGAGATGTACCAGCTGATTAAAAAGTATATAGGTGACATAGCTAAGGCAGGGAAACTCATTTTCAGAGGACAGAAGAAAGAAGAAGAATATGTCATTAGTAAAATAGTGACAAGAGCCAAAACAAGCAAACAAAGTAGAATGGAACAAGGTCGGGAAGAAGTTCCTAACCCGTTGTATGAGAATTAGTTAAGTCATATTTTATGGTGATAATAGCCTGATGTCCTTTGCGATGTTGGGCTATTGTTTTATTCGTAGCGGATCAGCTCAGGCATATTGTAATTGAAGTAGGGGAGTCTGAAATCGGTGTTGTTGATACTGGTGAATTTCTGTATATGGTTGCCTACCCCAGGCACACGTGGCATATAGATGAAAGAAAACTGGAAATTGCCCAAAGGGATATAGTCATTGGTGATATAGAAGCCAATGCCGACTTTGGTCAGTACCTGATCCTTTAGCAAATTGCGGTTGTCATTACCTATAAACCCTATATCTCCCATAAGGAAAGGACTCACACGGAATCCCCAGAGAGCGAAAGGCGAGTAGGATTGCGTCTGTAAGGTTATTATAGACTTGTGTATGCCTGTAAGTGTAGGGCTATTGAAGCCTATGATCCCTGTGGAGCCATTGAGGGAGATTCTATCCTTTATATAGTCCTTGCGGGAGAGTCCTACAACGGAACGCCATTTGACAAATTGTCTAAAATGCCATTGCCCAATGTTGAACAAAGGGGAAAAATAGGTAAACTCCCAGCGTAAGGTTGTTTGTTTGTTGCGCTCTCGGGTGAGAAAGCCCCCCAATTGTACATCAGCGGCTAAATAACCAAAGGAAAAATAGTCTCCATAACGCAAACGTCCGCCCAGATACGGTGTTCTATAGCCGAGATTGTCTTGGAATCCGCCAATAAGGGCAACACTTTTACCTATGGGAATATCTTCTATATCCTGATGCCTGAAAATATATCTATCTTGCTCATACCCTATGTAATTTACCCCCAAAGAAGCCAAAAAAGTATTCTTATCCGAATAGAAATGTTCGGGGTCTAAGAACTCATCAGGCTTTTTTAGGTAGTTTATCCGATAATAGCGCAAGGAAAAGACCATATTGGTTACCCGATTGACAGGAGTATAGCGCTTGAGTATAGGGAAAGAAACACTTCCCCAGAGATTGCTACCTGAGACCTTGAAATCGGGGCGGTAAAGAGAGTCATTCTTGAGGATGGTATCGTCAAAAGTCCGTTGATAAGCACTGGCACCCCCTGCCCAACGGGTATAGAGAGAGTAGTAAGGGCGAGAGAGCGATCCATATTTGTAATAATATTTGTCAAAATCCATAGAGTAGCCAACGGACGTATTGAGCGTAGTGGCATATAGGTTAGGAATCTCGTAGTCAAAGCCAAAGCTGGGGCGGGTACTTCCTCGGATTTCTTGGCTATACCTACCTGATAGTTGATGCCCCAAACCTAAGAAATTGCGCTCAAAAACCCGCACTGTGCCTTCGTTAAGAGAGCCCATAGCATCGGCATAGAGACTCCAGCTATCCAAGACATTGACCCTAATATCCACTGAATCTGCACTATGGGTAGCCACAGGCTGTATATACACCCTACGAATATGATACTGATTACGCAGCACACGGGCTGTTTCCTTCATTTTGATAGAATCCAAAGGCGTATAAAGGTCAAAGAGTAAGAGACGCCTGACCACCTTCTCTTTGGTCTTGTTGTGGAAGCGGTTACCTAAGCGCTCCCATTTGTTGGGTTGTTGGGTACTATCCCGCTCATCAAAGCCCAAGGGGTCATAGGTGGTAATCTCGATACGGCGAATGATTTTTCCTTGAAAAGCTACCCAGCGGGAAGGTTCTTTAGGTTTGGGAGGGGGAGGAGTGGCAGGTACTGATTCTCCAGAGGTGAAAATAAGGTCATAAAGGCGACGACCGATCTTGCTTTTCTGGGTTTTGCGTTCTATTCTTCGGTATAGCGAATCCTCTTTTGCTCTTATAGAGTCATTTAAGATGCGTTTGGTACGTAGCGTATCCTGTGCCAGCACCAGCTGACACCCACCAAAGGCTATAAAGGCTATAAAAAAGAATAGTTTTTTCAAAATTATCCTTGCATTTTTTCTCCAAAGGCTAAATCACCAGCATCACCTAAGCCTGGGACGATATAGCTGTTTTCGTTGAGGTGGTCGTCAATGGTAGCTATCCATAAGTGGGCATTTTCAGGGAAATGTTGGCTGACGTACTCCAATCCTTGTTTGGAACCGATGACGGCAAAAAGGTGTATTTCCTTAGGAGTGCCCAGCGGTTGGAGGGAGTTATATACATTGACAAATGAACGTCCTGTGGCTAGCATAGGGTCGGCCAAGATAAGGATATTGTCCTGCAAGGAGGGAGAGGCCAAGTACTCCACTAAAATCTCAAACTCCGAAGGGGAGGTATGCTTGCGGTAGGCAGAGATAAAGGCATTGTCGGCCTTGTCAAAGAAATTCAATATCCCTTGGTGCAGTGCCAATCCCGCACGTAGGATAGAGCATACCACAATCTTATCCTGTATCAGAGGAATGTCCTTTTCCCCCAAGGGGGTGGTAATTCGCTGTACTTGGTAGGGGAGGGTCTTGCTCATCTCGTAGCTTAGGAGTTCTCCTATACGCTCTAAGTTTTTCCTAAAGCGCATTCTATCTTGTTGGATATCAACACTTCTTAGCTGAGCTACAAACTCAGAGAACAAGGAGGGCGTTTGGTCAAAAGGGTGAATAATCATTTGTTCAAAAATAAATTTTTTTATTACGCAAAATAACGATATTTTTGCAAATAAAACAAGGAATATGTTTAGTAAATTAGCCTATGACATTTTTTGGGAGAGTATCCTGCGCTATCATATAGCCGATGATGTGAACCAACCCTTTGAAAATCCGTACGATAGCAAGACTATTGAGCACCTATTGTACCGTAAAAATTGGATAGATACGGTACAGTGGCACTACGAGGATATCATTCGCGATCCTGACATTGACCCCAAGGAAGCGCTGCGGCTCAAGCGAAAAATAGATGCTTCCAACCAAGACCGTACCGATACCGTGGAATATATAGACAGCTATTTCCTTCATCAATATAAAGACGTAACCCCACAAGCAGGGGCAACCATTAATACCGAGAGCCCTGCATGGGCAGTGGATAGGCTCTCTATCTTAGCCTTAAAGATCTACCATATGCAGCAGGAAACTGAACGCACTGATGCCTCCGCTGAACATATTGCTAAGTGCCGAGAGAAGCTCCAAGTACTCCTCCAGCAGAGAGAAGACCTCTCTCTTGCCCTTGACCAACTTTTGGGCGACATTGCCGCAGGACGAAAATATATGAAGGTATATAAGCAAATGAAGATGTATAACGATGAGGAACTGAATCCGATCTTGAGAAAAGCATAAGTCATAATTAAAAAAAAATAATGTATATTTGCCTCCGTAAAAAAGATACGCGTGTTAGAAAAAAAGAACTTAGATTATGAAAAGGTTGTTTTGGTGGGAGTTATTACCTCCACCCAAAATGAAGAGAAGGTTAATGAATATTTAGATGAATTAGCTTTCCTTACCTATACTGCAGGAGGAGAAGTTATTAAGCGATTTACTCAGCGAATGGAAACTCCTCATCCTAAGACTTTTATAGGTACAGGGAAGATGGAAGAGTTAGCTCAATTTGTTGAGGAGAATGACATAGGAACTGTTATTTTTGATGATGAATTGACGCCTGCTCAACAGAATAATATAGAAAAAATCCTACGAAAGAAAATTCTAGATAGGACAACGCTTATATTAGATATTTTTGCTCAAAGAGCTCAAACAAGTTATGCACGCACTCAAGTAGAACTTGCTCAGTATCAGTATCTTTTACCTAGGCTTACAGGGCTTTGGACGCACCTAGAACGGCAAAGAGGAGGGATAGGGATGAGAGGACCTGGCGAGACAGAGATAGAGACAGACCGCCGAATTGTACGTGATAGAATAGCTTTGCTTAAGAGGAAATTAGAAACAATAGATAGGCAAATGGCTACACAGAGAGGCAATAGAGGAGCCTTGGTACGTGTAGCTCTTATTGGTTATACCAATGTCGGAAAATCAACTCTAATGAATCTTATTAGTAAGAGTGATGTTTTCGCAGAAGATAAGCTTTTTGCTACCTTGGATACTACAGTGCGTAAGGTTGTGATTAGAAACTTGCCTTTTCTTTTGAGTGACACTGTTGGTTTTATC